>CAZDPK010000001.1:0-96329 GCA_964507335.1 uncultured Anaerolineaceae bacterium
GTTTTTCTGGCAGCGAAGCCACGATGTAGGGGATGACTTCTCCAGCGCGTTTGAGCAAAACCCGGTCGCCAACGCGAATGTCTTTCTCGGCGATAAAATCAAAATTGTGGAGGGTTGCCTGCCGAACGATCACCCCGCCAATCGCAACTGGTTCCAATACAGACAGCGGCGTCAAAACGCCGGTGCGACCTACATTGACCTGGATTTCCAACAACGTGGTTTCCACCTCTTCGCCAGGATATTTATAGGCAAGCGCTCCCCTAGGGTCTTTCCCTACGATGCCAAGGTCTTCAGAAAGCTGATGATTATTGATTTTGATTACAATGCCATCTGCATCATAAGCCCAGGAATGCCGTTTTTTTGCCTGGGATTCACAAATCTCAATTGCTTGCTGAATGCTATCTGCATTCCAACGCGAAGGGTTGACCGGCAGCCCAAACGAAGCAATGTATCCCAAAATCTCTTCCTGAGTGGGCGGTAAGGGCTCGCTTGATTCAACAATCTGGTAGAGATAGAGTTTGAGAGGTCGTTGGGCAGTGATTGCAGGGTCTAATTGACGCAAAGAGCCTGCAGCGGTGTTCCTGGGGTTGAGATAAGGTTTCAGTCCTTTGCCTTCCATTTCCTGATTGAGCTTTACAAAATCAGTCTTGGTTATAAAAGTCTCCCCTCTAAAAACGATGTGATCTGGCACATGCACACCTTGTTTTATTGGGATACGCAGAGGAATGGTTGGAAGTGTTTTTAGGTTTTCTGTGATATCTTCACCAACAATACCATCTCCGCGGGTGGCGCCGAGCGTGAACAACCCTTTTTCATAAGTCAGGACAACGGTTAGACCGTCCAGTTTAGGTTCAAGAAGGAAATCAGTATCCAACACCCGCTTGTCAAGGCGGGCGATACGATCGTACCAATCGATGGTTGCCTGGGAACCAAAGCCATTCGCCAGGCTGAGAATGGGTGCTGGATGCTTGACTTTGCGGAATTTATCGGAAAGCTTGTTGCCGACTCGTTGAGTGGGAGAATCAGGTGTAATTAAGTCTGGATAAAGCGCTTCCAACTCTTTTAGGCGATTGAAAAGCAGGTCGTAATCGTAATCACTGATCTCGGGTTGGTCCAGGGTATTGTAAAGATAGCTATGGTAGTTGACTTGGCGGCGAAGCTCTTCAATTTCCTGCAAAACTTTAGAATTGGTAGTCATGGTAACCTCCGCTATAGGCAAGAAAAAGCAGTATCTCCGCTGGGATTCGAACCCAGATTGCTGGCTTCGGAGGCCAGTGCCTTATCCATTAGGCCACGGAGACGAGAGACCTCATTATATCAATGATTAAGACAAACAACAGGTTGAAGTTGATTTTTTTAGTTTGGGATGTGAGGTGATTAATTCGCAGAGTGATCTTTTTGTGGAGTGGGACTGAACAAGTTGAGGCAAATGCCTGGTAACCTCATTTGCCTTCCTTAATTCGTCAATTCCTTCTCTTGGAATCGTGAGGGCCGTGTTCCTGAAAAAATTTTAAGATTACTTCAATTTATTTAGCATCTCAGGATATTGTCTCACCAATTCGGGCATACGAGTGGCATGAAACTTAATGGCATCTCCTGCAAAGCGGGGCAAAATGTGAAAATGAAGGTGATGTACGGTTTGAGCGCTGTGAGGTCCGGAATTATTGAAGATTTGATAGCTATCAATCCCGAGCTTCCGCGTATAGAGTTGGCAAACCTGGTGGGCTAATTCCATCACGTCCTTCAACTCGGACTCAGGTACATCGAGCATATTTATGTAATGAGCTTTTGGTATTACCAGAGTATGGTAAGGTGTCACCGGATTGTTATCTAAAAATGCCAGGCAGCTTTCGCTTTCTAAAACCAACCACGGTCTGATCTTTTTATCTGCTAAAGCACAAAACACACAATTTTCCATTAACCCTCCATTGAAGAAAATTTCAAACCAACACGTTCGATCACGCAACCAGCTGGGTCAATACCCAGAAGCTGCAAAAGGTCATCAGGTCTGGCATTTCCACCAGGTGTGGAGGAAAGCTTGAGTATCAGAATCGTATTTTGTAAAGTATCAACCTGCAGATCATGCTCAAGAATCAGCTTTTTGTAATCGAGTGTTTTTTCTCTCCTGGTTACAGGTAACTCTCGTTGAGATAACAAAGTTTCCCATTGTTCTTGAAAATCGGTAATTTTAACTTCTGGCAAAGTAATTTTATAATCACTTGAAATTAATGAACCCTGCAATGATGGCAAGGAATTGTCAACCTGGTACAACTCAAGAATACGAATTTCCGCAGGCAAGGAGTCTTGCAGTTTTTCACGAATTTCTTGTGTATCAGAGTGCTCATCCAACCAGAAATCGAGCATTTCTGCGCTTCCGATGAAGCCTAAAGGCAAAGCACTGGCGAGATTCAAACGGATGTGTTTGCTGAACCCCTGCGTGTAGCGAATAGGAAGGTTGGAGCGGCGTAAGGCTCGTTCAAACATCCTTTGAGTGTCCAGATGACCGATGAAACGTAAATTGCCGGTTTTTGAATAGCAGACACGCACCCGAAAAGGAGTATCGCTCATGGGCACCCCCAATAACAAATCGTCTCCGCCGGTCGTTGATCACCAAAGGCATCCAGAATGCCGCAGGCAAAGCAGGTATTGCGACAATCCTCTCGTGTTCGCCCGATTAGGCTCCACTCGTAGTCCCGCCTTAAAAAGCCTTTAGTGACGCCAATGTCAATGTGATCCCAGGGCAAAGTTTCCTCCAGGTTTCGTTCGCGATAAGCATAAAAATCCGGATCAAGATTGTTTGATACGAAGGCATTGCGCCAAATTTGCAGGTTATCCCGTTCGCCCCAGGCATCGAATTTTGCACCATTCAGCCAGGCAGTGTGTATCACATTGCCAATTCGACGGTCTCCGCGTGAGAGCCACGATTCCAGCAGTGTGGAATCAGGGATGTTGTAGGACATCTTGATACCTGCTTTTCGTGTTCCAACTTTGAGAAGATCCAGCTTTTCCTGGATAACCTCCGGTCTTTGCACCGGCAGCCATTGAAATGGTGTATGTGGCTTGGGGATCAAGGAGGCAATCCCAAGATGGATCTTCACGCTCTTGCCGATCAATCGTTTGCCGATCTGATTGACTTTGATGCCAGCTTGCAAAATTGCTTCCACATCTTCCATAGTTTCGGTTGGCAGGCCGATCATGTAATAGAGTTTGAGCGAACGCCAGCCATTCTCAAAAATTTGCGTGACGGTTTGGTAGAAATCGTCATCATTCAAAGGTTTGTTGATCACGGCTCTCATTCTTTCAGTTGCCGCTTCAGGTGCCAGTGTGAAACCGCCGCCAGGTTTCAATTCCTTTAATTCATCCATTAATTGGATGGAAAACGATTCGATGCGCAGAGAAGGCAGGCTAAAAGCCAGTTTTCGGTCATGGTATTTCTCATGAACTGCTTTGGTCAGCTCAAGAATTTGGGTGTGATCTGAGGACGATAGTGAGAGCAACCCAACTTCTTCAAAACCAGTGGCAGTCAATCCTTGTTCGATGACCGGAAGAATCTCATCTACCCCGCGCTGTCGGACGGGTCGGTTTACCATGCCGGCATGGCAAAAACGACAACCGCGTGTGCAGCCGCGCATGATTTCAAAGGACATGCGGTCGTGGATGATTTCAATATTCGGAACCAGGAACTTCGAAGGGTGGGTCGGCAGGCTCACCACGATCCGTTTGGTAACTTTTTCTGATATTCCTGGTTGATTGGGAGTGATGGATTCAATAGTACCATCCGAATTGTACGAAACATCGTATAGCGAAGGAACATAAACGCCTGGTACCTGTGCCAATTCGAGCAATAGATCACTTCGTCTACTGCCAGAACTCTTCCATTTCCGATAAACCTGGGCGATTTCCAGCGATACCTCTTCTCCTTCGCCAATCGCAAACGCATCAAAAAAGGCAGCCATTGGTTCAGGGTTGAAACAAGCTTGTCCTCCGCCCAGGATCAGCGGGTCTTCTTCTCCGCGTTCACTTGAGCGAACTGGTATACCAGCCAGATCGAGGATATTCAACACATTGGTGTAAATAGATTCGTACGGTAGCGTGAATCCGAGGATATCAAAATCCCGCAATCCGTGTTTACTCTCGAGTGAAAACAGAGGGATCTGATGACGCCGTAACTCTGCTTCCATATCAACCCAGGGTGCAAAACTTCTCTCCGCCAGGAGAGTTTCGTCGGCGTTCAATATTTGGTAAAGCATTGCCAATCCAAGATTCCCTTGACCGATATCGTAAATATCTGGGAAGACCAGGCACCAACGCACATCCACTGAGTCCCAGTGTTTTAGAATTTGATTATGTTCACCACCAACATATCGCCCGGGTTTCTCAACGGAGTAAAGTATTTTTTCAATTAAACTGATTGTCTCTTTTGGCACAAAAACATCCTAAATGTAAATTTCTCTTTTAAAATCAAACAAATCCAGGTTGGGAAAATCACGCTCAATCAGATCAGAAACAAGCTGCAGGTCCTGTTCAATCAAGGTTCTGGTTGACCTGACCAAGCTTAAATCGAGGTCGATCTGATGATGATTGTCCTGGTTTGCCTTTTCAATAACCGAAAGATTATACTTTTTTAAGCGGGTAAGTAAAGCCGCAAGAATTGTACGTTTTTCTTTCAGACTATCGCATTGGTTAATCTTGAGCTTTAATTTGCAGTAAGCAAAGGGCATAAGTTCATCTAACTGGCTTTCCTGACAGGGTTCACCAAAGTTCCCAGCCCATCGATATTGACAGTCACCAGGTCTCCATCAACCAAAGGTCCTACCCCAGCAGGTGTGCCGGTGAGGATAAGGTCGCCTGGCAATAAAGTCATAATTGAGCTGATGTAGATCATGAGTTGTTCCGGGTTGAAGGTCATATCCTTCGTCGAAGCCATTTGTCGTAAGGCCTGGTTGACGTGGCAGCTGACCATCGCATCGCTGGGGTCAAACTCGGTATCAATCCAGGGCCCAAGCGGGCAAAATGTGTCGAATCCTTTTGCTCGCGTCCATTGTCCATCGAGTTTCTGAAGATCGCGGGCAGTGACATCATTGGCAATGGTGTAGCCAAAAATTGCTTCCTTGACATTCTCCTGCGTGAGGTTTTTAGCGTCTTTTCCAACCACGATCGTGAGTTCAGCTTCATGTTCAACTCGTTTCGATTGCCCAGGCAGCAAAATTGGCTCGCCGTTGGTAATCAAGGCAGAAGGAGGTTTCATGAAGAGCAAGGGGTAGGCAGGCACCTCGTTGTTCATCTCTGCGGCGTGTTCGGCGTAATTCCTGCCAACAGCTATGATCTTGCTGGGTTGGCAGGGCAAGAGCAGCTCAAGATCCGACAGTAACATAGTAGGTTCAAACCGGCGATATTCACCAAAGGGATCGCCCTGGATCACACCAACTTTTTCCTGGTAAATCCATCCAAATTGGACTTCTTCATTTTTGTTTTTGAATCGTATTATTCTCATTTTTCGCTTATAATAGGTTGTCCGGGCGGATAGCTCAGTTGGTCAGAGCGCATCTTTTACACAGATGAGGTCGCAGGTTCGAGCCCTGTTCTGCCCATTTTTTTGTTAAGTTTACACTCATCCCTGGGAATCGAAGACATCTTCAGGGACAAATATTTCATCGTGAATCAAACCAATTTCCTCTAAAACTTCAGTTTTTTGTGTCGCTTTTCCACGCTTACAGTAGGACCTATACTCGCACCAAGTGCATTTTCGTTCATCCGGGGTCGGTACAAACTCATCGCCTGTCAGACTAAGGATCAATTTGATTGTATCAGTGATCTCGAGTTCATAATGATGCCAATCTGGCTGAGAACTATTTATCTCGATGGTTTG
This sequence comes from uncultured Anaerolineaceae bacterium, assembly GCA_964507335.1. GTDB lineage: Bacteria > Chloroflexota > Anaerolineae > Anaerolineales > Anaerolineaceae > Mesolinea. Next base: position 5,870 of record CAZDPK010000001.1, read on the forward strand.
TTCAGGGAAATTAGCTTCCCAGTAGACCATTTTCAAGTTTTGAGGCTTTTGTCCATCGAAAATTCGGGAAACAACCAGTGGATAAACCTTGCTTTGGGCTTGTTTTTGTAGACTGGTGAGTTTGGGTAATAATCGGGAGGTTTTCCAGTCGAAAATCTTGATTGATCCGTTTTCGATTTGCAACAAATCAACTTTAGCGCTTAACGAACGACCTGCGACTGAGATCGTATAAAGTGCTTCCGGAAAAAGATCGCCTTCTAAACGGGACATCTGGCTGTCGAAAAAAGCTTCCAACCAGGTGACCATTCTTGTATCTGGGTCTGCTTCGGCAACTTTACGCAACAAGGCTTGGTCAAACCCCAGAAAATATTGGTGCACGATCCTGTGAAAGCGCACGCCTGCATCTTTGTCTTGCGCGAATTGCTGATCATTTACCAATTGAGCCGGCCAGATCAATTTTCTGACATACCGCAGGTAGAAACGCCGCCGACAATAACTAAAAGTCTGCAGATTGCTTTGAGAGAAGGTGAAATTTGGAGAGATGAGATCAATCATTATTGTTCACCAAACTTGAGAGATATAGAAAAGGCAGTGAAGCGCGTTTATTGTTGTTGGTTCCCGTGTTCCAACTGATGGTTAGCGACTGTTTGGCACGCGTAATACCAACATAAAAAAGGCGCAGACGTTCTCGGGCAACATCATCTCGGGAATTTTGTTTGTCGAAAGAGCGCAGCATAATCCCGCCGGCGTGTTGGACACGCATGGATTCCAGATCATAGAGGATTTCTGCTTCCAGATTCCGCCGATCTGCGATGAACCATTTTTCTGAAACATAGCCTTCGCCTTCTGCTCCAGCTGGATAATCATAATTATTGGCTGAACTCAGAAAGACCTTGTCCCACTCCAGTCCCTTGGATTTATGGGCTGTAGCCACGATCACTTTGCCTCGGAAGTTGTCGGGGTCAAAACCGTCTTCTTTCTGGCTGAATGTGGCAAATCCGCGATTGTTCTTGGATATTCCGATCAACTCATTCATCACATCCAATTCAGACCACAGCGGGTTATTTTCGAGGAGCGATTTTATGAATCCTGAAAGCTTGTGAACGATGGCTAATTCAGCATTTTCCAGGTTGAGATCCTGAGAAACCACTAACACCAATTGGTCCAGCGGCAGGATCAAAGCGGCATGCCAGCGCTTTAATGCCTGGCGAAAGGCCTTCAACATTTCAACCGAATCTAAATTCAGCTCCTCATCTTCCATATCCTGGAGCCAATCTTTTTGAGCTGGATATAGGTAATCCTCTGTGTTTTCCAACTCCCGGATAAATGAACTTGTCGATTTCAGCACTCGATAGAGGTCAGGATTTTCCTGGTATTGGCGATAAAAAACTTCGAAGCAGCGCGCTAAATGCCCAGGATTTAGCGGGTCGAAGAGCGACTTTAGAATCAGAACTATCGCGCCAGCGGAAAGACGGGTGGGTTCTGGCACTTTCAGTAAAACATCACTGACTTCTATCTTTTCAGCCTTGAGGTAATTGACAATCTCAGATGCTCGTTTATTGAGAAAAGTCAGAATCGCTACCGAACTGTTCGGATGATCTTTTAGCCATCTTTTCACTTCTTTGCCAAGAAAAACCAATTCCTGATCTGACGTCATTGTACGGTTGACAATGTTGATGTTACCTGGAATTTCGGCCGGATTGAGTTGGGGGTCCCCAGGTGGTGTGGGTTGGATGAAAGGTGGTGACAAAGCATCCCTGATCCCAAAATTGGGATGTGCGGTTTGAACCCAGTCGATCAGGGCATTAGCAAGATCGATGATATTCTGTGCCGAACGTCCTGAAACTGGTAAGTCCACAGAACGGACATCCTCACGCGAGACAAACATCTTCAGTAAGTTTGGGTCAGCCGTTGTGAAGCTCTCGTAAATCGCCTGGTTTGGGTCGCCGACCCGCACCCAGTTGCCATTATCTCCAACCAAAGTGGTCAGAATCTCTTGTTGCAACTTGCTTGAATCCTGGGATTCATCCTCGAGAATATAAGGCCAACGATAATGAAGTTGTTTGTGAAGGTCCGGGTCAAGACGCAGGCATTCAAGGGCATAGCGAATAAGATCATCGAAATCAATCGAGCCACGATAATTTAGGGCTGCCTGGTAACCGCGGTAAATCCCCAGGCAAATTGACATCAGGGGGTTGGTATCCGGTTCAGCTATCCATTCTTCCAGTTGGTTGATGGTAACTTGTTTGTCCTTTACAGTCTTGATCCAGTTTCTCGCCAGGTTCAGAAGAAAATCTGGAAAATCGGACTTGATGATGCTTTCCCGTTTCTTCTCATTGATATCCTCACTGATCAGGCTGGTTAGAAAATCAAAATGATTCTCCATTGCCTGATTAACCAGATCTTTCATGATCTCATTGGATTCGGATTCGTCGATGATACCAAACTCATTGGAAAGACCGACCAGTTCAGGTCGCTCATGAATAATATCGTTGGCGAGCCCGTGCAAGGTGCGCACGCGATATCCAAACCCCTCGATCAGGCCATTTGCGCGGAGTTTCTCACCGATTCGGTTGGAAAAATTATCGGCAGCTGAGTTTGAAAAAGTAACAACCAAAATTTCCTGGTCTGGTTCCAACTCGGTCGAAAGGATCAATTTCACTGCCAGCTGGGAGAGCGTCCAGGTCTTGCCGCTGCCAGGAACCGCAGAAATACCCATTAAACCACTGCGATAGGTCATGATCTCTTGCTGGGAGGGTCGCAAACGCTCATTAGCGCTCATGGTCACTCCGTATAGCTTTACGGAAGAGGTTTTGGAAGAGGGTCAATAACTGCCCGCGTTCTTCCACGCCAGCTTCATTGTAATCAGATGTGAGTGCAAAGACCTTGTGCCGGCAGCGCAAGAGCAAACCACTCAATGTACGCTGAAGATTTGCCTGGTTGTAGGCAGTTTCGTCATCAGCAGTCCATTGTTTAGCCTTTTGCCAGTTGCGGCTCAGGACAATTGGATGGGTAAGGGGCTGTTCGAGGCGTTCATACCAACCTTTACTGCCTATGTTTAACCAAAACTGGTAATCGACAGGCTCGTTGCGCATCAGATAACTCATCACTGGAGCAATAAGGACGTCATCGTCTGTCTGGCTCTGCCAATCCGAAAGGTAAAATGCAGAAATCAGACCCGAATCGATTGCTTCAATAAATGCATAGGCAGCGCGATCTTGATCAAACTGCATTTTTTGATCTAAAGATAGCGAAAACTTTTTAAAAGATTCCATCAGAATTGCCGTGCTGGTTCCAGCCTGGACATTGTTTTCAAAGCAGAAACCAGGCTGTGAGAGCACCTCACCAAAGAGCCGGCTGAGGAAGCTGTCGAATGGTTCAGCCACATCAGTAGAAAGTAACCAGCTTTTTAACTCTTGGTACCGTTCAACCAATTCAGAATCAATGCGATTGGAGGTTGTAGGTTCCGGAAGAGAGTCGAGGTAAGGGTTCAATTGGTCGAAGCTTCCGAGAATTAAATGAGCACGGTTCAGGTCCAATCCAACGATTGCATGGCTAAGTGCTACGGCGGCATCTAAAAAGATCACCCTTTGTTGCCAGACTGGATGGGCAAACTTTGAAAGCAAGATGAGCGTCTTGATGACCGGATCTTGCATGAGGGTAGAGGAGGGCTTTTGAATGTTCACTTTCAGACCCAGTGATTCCAGATTATGGGTCAAGGAGAAGCGCAAGCTATCAGAGACGTAAGGTGCGAGAATTGCGATTTTTTTGTCTTTGCCGCCGGGTAAGGATCTTAATTCTTGAATTTCACGGGTCAATTCTTCAAGAAGTTCCGGGAAGAAGCGCAGGCGCCTCGCGGGAAATCCGATAGTTTGCCGGATCAATTCTTGGCTTGGTTGACAATTACGCATTTCCCGAAAACAGAGTCTGAGCTCTTGCAGAGATTCAGAACTGACAAAGTTATCTGTAGTGATAAATGAGCGCTGGCATTGTTTCTCAAGTAATAATGATGAAAGCGGGTCTGCACCTAAAAAGCTGCGGTAACCAGCCTGGTCGTCATGAATGATCAAAGCAGTTTGTAAACCCGGAATCCATTTGGCGATAATGTCATGTACGTATGGAGGGTCTTCTTCAGCGTTGTCATAAATCAAATGCGCATACTGATTGGTAATGTACTTTTGGAAGGTGAGATTTGGCCAAAGAATGTTACAAAAAAGTTCTACCTGCAAAGAATAATCCAACAGGTTGTTAGCCAGGCAATAATCACGAAACTGGTTAACTGCATCCTGGACGTCAGTAAATACATTCTGACGAGAGGGATCACCAATAAAAGCAGAAGAAAGCCGCTCTCCAATTTCTGTGTGTCGAAAACCGACCAACGCGGACTTGTTCAGGTTATCGATAATTTGGCTGTAGAGCCGGAAAGGCGGTAAAGTGACATTATTAAAACGCCCCTGGTCGATCATGGGACGTACAATTTGAGCCATGTAATACTGCGAGGTTTCCAGTGTCAGAAAGCGAGGTGCTTCGTAAGGGTGTTTGAACACCTGGTGGCTGGCGATTACTGGCCAAAAAAGGCTGATCATCCTGCGCACAAGACTGCTCATGGTTTGAATGCTGATGCGCTCGTCTTCAGAAACATTAATCTCCCGAAGCAGCTGATGATATGGCTCAGCCAGGCTCCGTTGCGGGACAAGGACAAGTATTGGAGCATCCTTTGCTAATGTGAGAATGGTTTGAAGGCGAAGCAGGGCAGCGCTGGTCTTACCAGAGGAGGCTGGTCCACGAAGGAAAAGAGTAGGGTGAGCAACGAAATCGGCGCTTTGTTCCTGGATAACGGTGGGATATTGCGGTAACATGCTCATGATGTATGAGAATTATAACGGTGAAAACCAGTTTGCTTATCTTCACCTCTGCGTTCAGAAAGCCTGGCTACCGGTTTTGGGGCGGTAAAAAAACCTTAGTCTGTCGGCAGTTGCATACAGCACGCAATACTAAATCCAAAAAACAATGGTTGGTAAGGATCTATCTCAGCAACTTTATTTTAGCGAATGAAATACCGGTTTCATTTCTTCATAAGAACAGGTATAGCTGAAACCTAACTCCCGCAGATGGTCACGGGCGACTTTGATGTACGATGCTAAGTGTTTTGGTTTGTGGCTGTCACTTCCAACAGTAATGATCTCGCCTCCGCAGTCGCGATACAGACGCAAAATGTCCGTTGAAGGTTGAAAATCTGGCAGACCATAGCGTTCTGAAGAGGTGTTGACTTCAATTCCCTTCCCATCAGCAATCACAATTTTGAAGACTTCCTCGAGGATGTCCCGGTACTGAACAAAGGGGAATTCCAAATTTTGATCATAGCGTTTGATCGAATCAATGTGACCTATGACTGAATAATTTTTATAAAGCCTGACAACATCCAAGAGCTCTTGGTATTGGCGCAATTGGAACTCTTTCTGTGTAAGACCACGCTGAAAATCCTGATTCCAGAACTCCTTGTCTTCCACCTGGTGAATCGAGAGAATCACAAATTCTAACGGCCACGTAGAGAAAAGTTTCTCATATCGCTCAACGGTATGAACCTGAACACCAAACTCCAAACCAGCCACAATGCGGATCTTTTGTCCATACTTCTCTTTCAAATATGCAATTTCTTCAAAATAAGCTGGATAGTCCACGTTGACGATCGGCAAGCCATTGTAAAATCGAGGAGGCATTTCGTTTGAGTTGCGGTCTGGCTTGACACCATAATCAACATGATCTGTAAAGGCGATCTCGTCCAGGTTCAGACGAATGGCATCTTTGACCACATCCTCCATTGGGTAATTCGAATCATCACTATAGGCAGTGTGCACGTGGTAATCTGTCAGCATTATTTCTCCAAAATTGTCTTCACAAACTAAAGTAGTGTATCACCGGTTTTTTACATAACAGGAGATAAGCATGTGCAGACCGGGGTTGGTATAATCTTCTTAATACGTAAACCAGGAGATAAACTATGCCATCATCGCTCAGACCATTTTTTAATGCCAAAGGTGTAGCCATCTTGGGCGCATCCACAAATCCAAAAAAGTTAAGTTACGGAATTCTTGAAAACCTACTCACATATGGTTATCAGGGTGGAGTCTATCCCGTCAATCCTAACGCCGAATCAATTTTGGGAAGGAAAGCCTATGCTTCCATTTTGGATGTGCCGGACCCTGTGGAGCTTGCTGTGGTTGTACTTCCGGTCACTGTCATCATGGATACCATGCGAGAAATTGGCGAAAGGGGTATCAAGACCGTTGTGATTATTACGGGAGGTTTCAAGGAGCTGGGTCCTGAGGGGGCTGAGATTGAAAAATCGGTCAAAAAATTGGCTGAATCGTATGGAATGAGGGTAATTGGTCCTAATTGCGTTGGCACCATCGATGTGCGCACAGGTTTAAATTCGACGTTTATCAAGGGAGTTCCTCCTGCGGGACCAATCGCTTTTATCTCCCAATCTGGTGCAATTTGTGGTGGTGTGATTGACCTGATCATTAATTCAAAAATCGGATTTTCCCATTTCGCAAGCCTTGGCAACGAGATGGATGTCAGCGAAACCGATATGCTTGAGTATTTCGCTGAGGATGAGAACGCCAGGGTTATTGCCATGTATGTTGAAGGCATCCAGGATGGACCGCGCTTCATGCGCGTTGCCCGCGAAGTCTCCCGAAAAAAACCGATCATTTTTCTGAAAGCTGGGAAAAACGATGCAGGTGCTAAAGCGGTCAGTTCCCACACCGGTTCTCTGGCGGGCTCTTATGCTGCCTACCAGTCTGCACTACGACAAGCTGGTGTAGTTGAAGTATCAACTATTAATGAGTTGTTCAACCTTGCCTGGGCATTGGGCAGTCAGCCTTTGCCAAAGGGAAAGCGAGTCGCGATATCCACGAATGCAGGTGGAGCAGCAGCCCTCGCGGCCGACAGTCTTGACTTCAATGGCTTTGAACTGGCAAAGATCGCGCCCGAAATTCAGGCTCGTTTAAGAGAAAAGCTCAACCCCAGTGCCCAGGTTTCTAACCCGGTCGATATGCTTGGGTCGGTCGGTCCGGAAGATTACATCTGGAGTCTGAATAACCTGGACAAGGATGAGGGCGTGGATGTATTGTTGCCTATTCTGGTACCGCAGTCTTTGGTGGATACTCCAGGAGTCGCCAATGCCTGGGTGGAAATTGCCAGTCAGACAGACAAGACCCTGTTGACTTGTATGATGGGGGAACGCAGCACTACTGAATCGGTACAGATCCTGAACTTGAACCGAGTACCAGTCTTCGCTTTTCCTGACCAGCCAGGACCAGTATTGAAAGGTATGTGGGATTACAAGCAAATGTTGGAAAAGCAGATTTTTGAAGAAGTGAGCTATCTGGTTGCCGATGGGTTGAAAATGAAAGAAGCCAAAAAAGCAATTGGTGAACGCAAAGTGATCGGTGAGTATGAATCAAGGATGCTTTTGGATGCTTACGCAATTCCTAGTATACCTGGCGGATTGACAACAACAGTTTTTGAAGCCGTGTCGATTGCTGAACAGATAGGTTTTCCTGTGGTCCTGAAAATTGTGGCGGAGGGGCTGATCCATAAGTCCGACGCAGGTGGCATTGTACTTAACATTCAGAACAGCGAAGATTTGCGCATAGCTTATAGCGAATTAATGAAAACAATCCAAACAAATGAGCCTTCAGCTATGATTATTGGTGCAATGGTGGAAAAAATGGCGGATAAGGGCGTGGAAGTCATCGTTGGGATGCGCAGGGATGTGACCTTTGGCCCATTGATGATGTTTGGGATGGGCGGAACGATGGTTGAATTAGTCAAAGACATCCAGTTCCGTGTGGCACCGCTTTCAAAGGATGATATTCGCTCGATGGTGATCGAAACCATGGCAGGGAAATTACTTAGCGGTTACCGAGGGGCACCCTTGGCTGATTTTGATTCGCTTTTCAGCGTCATCACCCAGCTCAGTTTTCTGGCAATGGAGCACCCTGAAATTCAAGAAATCGAAATCAATCCTCTGATAGTTTACCCAGCAGGTCAAGGAGTAATGGCGATTGACAGCAGGATGATTCTGACATAATTGAGGTAGCCCAGGTAGATAAAGGAGTTGTGAAGAAAGATTTGCACAACTCTTTTAATAATTGATATTTTGATATAAAAACTAGCAGCAGGATTAATCAAAGTCATACAAGGGATTCACATCCAGACCGGACGCTTAAGAAGCTTAAACTCTAATTCCCAATTGACAGCTTAGAAAAGTCGGGTATATTTGTTCCAATTAAATACAGGGGCTTTTGTTCCTGAATAAATGCGTTGACAGCGAAATAGTACCATGCAAATAAGCCGGCCTCACCCGCCGGTGGGCACCACCAGAGAGACGCCGGTCGGTGAAAGGCGCCAGGCAAGCGGCATGGGAATACACGCAAGAGCAGCCCCGCCGAAAGGTTTAGCCTAGTAGGTGCGGATGGGTTCACCCATTACAGTGATTGAGTATAAGCGGATTTTTCCGCCGTACTTGAAAAGGCTGGCAGCGTGAACTGCCAGTGAATTGAGGTGGTAACACGGGATTTGGCGCTCGTCCTCTCCAATGCGGAGGATGGGCGTTTTTCATCCTCCAGCGCGCACTCCCGCCAATTGGTGCGCAGCAATTAAACTAGGAGAAGAGAAAATGAACCAGATCAAGTTTCACACCATCGAACCTATCCCCCTTGAAATGCACAAAGTACGTGTCGTGCAGAAACTACCCCTGCCTCCTCTGAAACGCCGCCTGGCAGCCTTGGCTGAAGCAGGCAACAATACTTTCTTACTAAAAAACACGGATATATTCCTGGACATGCTCACCGATAGCGGCGTGAATGCCATGAGCGACGAGCAGCTTGCGTCCATGATGCGTGCTGATGATAGCTATGCTGGCAGCGCTAGTTTCACGCGCCTGAGTGAGTCGCTGGAATATCTTTTTGGCACGCGCTATTTCTTGCCGGCACACCAAGGGCGTGCATGTGAGCACATTCTGGCTCAGGTCTATGTCAAACCTGGAAACGTGGTTCCCATGAATTTCCATTTCACTACAACCAAAGCCCACATCACCCGCATGGGCGGCTCGGTTGTTGAACTGGTGGAGAGGCACGCCATTGACCCCACAAACCAACACCCATTCAAAGGCAATTTTGATCTTGACCGTTTGCGCGAAGTGATTTCCAAAGAAGGAGCTGCCAACATTCCCTTCATTCGTCTGGAAGCTGGCACCAACCTGATCGGCGGTCAACCTTTCTCATTGGAAAACGCGTTGGCTGTCTGTGAAATTGCCCGCGAGGCTGGCATTCTCACCGTTATGGACGCAAGCCTGTGGCAGGACAACCTGTACTTCATAATAAAACGTGAAAGTGCTTGCGCCGGGCTTACCCCACGAGAAATTACCCACAAACTGGCTGGTGCGCTGGATATTATCTACTTTTCCGCTCGCAAGCTCGGCTTCGCTCGCGGGGGCGGTATCTGCACCAACAACCCCAAAATTGTGCGGCAGTGCCGCGAGTTTATAACCCTCTTTGAAGGCTTTCTTACTTACGGGGGTATGAGCGTACGTGAAATGGAAGCCATGGCTGTCGGCATGTACGATACCCTGGAGGAAGATGTAATATCGCAAGGACCGCAATTCATTGCTGCGATGTGCGCTGAACTGGAAAAACATGACGTGCCCGTGGTCGACCCACCTGGCGGACTGGGCTGCCATGTGGATGCTTTGCGCTTTTTGGAGCATGTACCCCAAGACCAATATCCTGCCGGCGCGTTGGCGGCCGCTATTTACCTTGCGGGTGCCATTCGCGGTATGGAGCGCGGTACACTCAGTGAGGAACGCAACCCGGATGGCTCAGAGCGGCTGGCTGAAATGGAGTTAGTGCGTCTGGCACTACCGCGCAGAGTGTTCACGCTCTCTCAGGTTCTCTATGCAGTGGATCGTATCTCCTGGTTGTATGAACACCGAGATTTGATCGGTGGGTTACGTTTTGTGGAGGAGCCCAGCACGCTTCGATTCTTCTTCGGTAGGTTGGTTCCGATCGGCAGCTGGCAGGAAGACCTCGCGGCTCGTTTCCGGCATGATTTTGGTGATAGCCTTTAGCAAGTTCAATTAATTAGTTTCACAGGGAGTGGACGCTAGTTTTGTTGAATTTCTTGCTCTTGTTTCATAAGAATAGTCTTTCAGAACAGTACCATCAGGTGTTGATGGTACTGTATTCTTTTAATCAACTAACAACTATGCAAAATGTGATTTTGATCCGATCTTGGAATAGATCGTTCAGGAAAAATTAAGAAAAGAATGATCGCTTTAAACAGAAAAAGCCAACGAAGGGAATCGAACCCCCGACCGGACGCTTACGAAGCGTCTGCTCTACCGACTGAGCTACGTTGGCGTAGGTTGCGATTATACCAAATCTTTACATGATTTGACCAGCAATTCAAACTATCAGTCATTTTTGCCAAAGCGAAATATCTTGCTCTATGACCACTTAAATCCTTCACTAATTTGGCTAAGGATGACAACAATCTTATGACTTTTTTGTTTTCAGGGTGTCTGCCCGTTTGATGATATCTTTTCCGAAGCGTTCTCGCAAATCATCGACTGCCTTGATGAGCTCTTCTTTTTTTGTGCCTTCGTCATCCCATAACGAGAGCTGCCGATGGGGTTTGTCCAGATTGGTCACACCCACACCCAGCAGACGCACTGCCCGACCGGACTGCCAGTGCTTCAGAAACAAGTTTTGAGCTTCGTTATAAATGTTCTGGTCTAGATTCGTGCACTCTTTCATACTGGTTTGTCGGGTGTAGGTAGAAAAATCGGAGTAACGAATCTTGATCTGAACTACGTTTCCAGCTAATTCAGCTTTCCTTAACCGAGAGCCTACTTTTTCAGAGAGACCGCGTAAGATTTTCAGCAAATTGTCTGCATCATCCTGATCTTCGTGAAATGTCATCTCGTTACTGACCGACTTGGGGTCACCGCTATCTGAGTAAATGGGTGAGTTATCAATGCCTTTAGCTCTGCGCCGCATTGATTCACCGTGCTGCCCGAAGTAATTTTTGAGATCAGCGTCACTCAAAGCTGCCAACTTACCTACGGTAGTGATTCCGCGTTGGCGCAAATGAGCAGCAGTTTTTGGACCCACACCCCAGAGTGCCTGAATATCCAGAGGAGCCATGAATTCCTCTTCCTTTCCAGTTTCGATTATGGTGATCTTTTGGGGTGAGCGGCCGGTTTTAACCTGCTTCTTACCGTAATCGTTGGCAATTTTGGCTACGAGCCGGCTGTTTGCGCAACCCAGTGAGCATGGTAATCCTGTTTCCTGAAATACCCTTTTCTGCAAATCGAGCGCAATAGAGCCAATTGGTTGAGGCATGTCGCTAACATCAAGAAAAGCTTCGTCGATGGACACTTGCTCAACAATCGGGGTCGTATCCCGCAGGATAGCCATCACCTTGTCGGAATACTCACTGTAATGTCTAAAACCACTGCGCACCAAAAGCAGGTCAGGCAGGATTTTAAGCGCTTCACGGGTCGGCATGGCAGAATGAATTCCGCGCAATCTGGCTGCGTAAGATGCGGAAGTGATGACACCACGACCGCTTGGACTGCCTCCCACGGCAAAGGCTTTGCCCTTTAGAGAAGGATCCAACAGCTCTTCAACAGAACAAAAAAATGCGTCGAGGTCAAGATGGATAATTTTTCTTATCATGGCATAGAAAAATCGCCTGCTTGGGCAGGCGATAAAAAATTAGACATCCAGGTTGCGGACCTCTTTGGCATGGGTTTGGATAAACCTACGCCGTGGAGGTACCAGGGCACCCATGAGCATATCGAATGTCTGATCCGCTTCGACAGCATCTTCAATATCGACTTGCAGCAAGGTCCGGTTTTCAGGGTTCATGGTAGTTTCCCAGAGTTGGTCCGGATTCATTTCACCAAGACCTTTGTATCGCGAAAGAGAAGCTTTGGTTTTGCCGCCCATTTTCGCAACAATTCGTTCCATTTCATCATCGCTGTAAGCATAAGATATCTGGTTGCGGTAGCTTACACGATATAACGGCGGCTGAGCTATGTAGAGATGACCTTCATCAATCAGCGGTTGCATATAGCGGAAGAAGAAAGTAAGCAGCAGAGTACGAATGTGGGCACCGTCGACATCAGCATCCGTCATGATAATGACCTTGCCATAACGCAGACCCTTGAGGTCAAAAGAATCACCAATGCCGGTTCCCAATGCTGAAACCAATGATCTCACCTCACGGTTGCCCAGGATTTTATCGAGGCGAGCGCGTTCAGTATTCAGGATCTTACCGCGTAAGGGCAGAATTGCCTGGAAGTGGCGATCGCGTCCTTGCTTGGCGGAGCCACCTGCCGATTCACCTTCCACAATAAACATTTCAGATTTCTTTGGGTCTCTTTCAGAGCAATCCGCCAGTTTACCAGGCAGCGTCATAGATTCCAGTGCAGATTTGCGGATAACAAGGTCGCGAGCTTTCTTGGCAGCGTCCCTGGCACGGGCAGAAGTGAGACACTTCTGAATGATCGTTTTGCCAGCTGAAGGGTTTTCGTCCAAAAAAGTGGAAATGGTCTCACCGACAATTTGTTGGACATAGGTTTGCACATCTGCATTCATTAATTTGACTTTTGTTTGACTTTCAAACTGAGGGTCAGGATGTTTAATGCTGATAATACCCGTTAAACCTTCGCGCGTATCTTCGCCGCTAAAATTGGGATCGGTATCTTTCAGATTCCCAGATTTCCGCCCATAATCGTTAATGCTGCGGGTGATCGCGGCTCGTAAACCGGTGAGGTGAGTGCCACCATCGCCTGTATTAATCGTGTTGGCAAAGCTGTAGATCGATTCTGAATAGGAGTCGGTATATTGAACTGCAAATTCGATACTAATTCCAGCAACTTCTTTTTCACCGTAAATCATAGGGTGAAGTACTTCGCGATTCCGGTTGACATAGCGCGCAAAAGAAGCAATGCCACCCTCAAAATGGAAAGTCATTTCTTTCCCAGTGCGTTCGTCAAGTAGTTTGATGCTTACCCCACGGGTAACAAATGCCATTTCACGAAAACGTTGGGCCAGGGTTTCAAAGCGAAAAGTAACTTCCTCCAGAAAAATTGAGCGGTCATAACTAAAGGTGGTTGATGTTCCAGTTTCCTCACCTTTATAAGTGCCGACGCTTTTGACAATATCTTGGGGGATACCTTTCTCATAACGTTGGAAATAGATTTTATTGTCTCGATGAACGGTAACTTCACACCATTCTGATAATGCATTAACAGCTGAGACACCTACGCCGTGCAGACCACCGGAAACCTTATAGCTTCCACCGCCAAATTTACCACCTGCATGTAAAACGGTCATCACGACCTGAAGAGCAGAAATTTTCTTTTCAGGGTGAATGCCAACCGGAATACCGCGGCCGTTGTCTTTTACTGTGACGCTTTCATCGGGGTGAATAATGATAGAAATTTCAGTAGCGCTGCCTGCCAGAGCCTCGTCGATAGAGTTGTCCACTACCTCAAAAATGAGGTGATGCAATGCTTTCGAATCGGTTCCACCAACATACATACCTGGTCTTCGGCGTACTGCTTCAAGCCCTTCAAGAATTTGGATGGCTTCTGCATCATAACTGCCTGTGTTCGTGTTTTTCAAAATAATTCTCCGCCTATACACCTGTTTGTTCGTTGACAGGTGTCTCTGTGTTTAATGATTCTCGCACGCAGTTGCGCGCATCGATATAGAAATGAAAACTAGCCACAATAAAAATCGTGGTCACTAAAGCATGACCGAGGATGGAAATAATCAACATCCAAGAGTTGTCTTTTGGTATTTGCCAAAGGTAATTTGTTGCATAAGTTGCTAAGAAAGCTAACATAAGAAATATTGAAGTTATTCCGTTGGTGGGTCTGACAGTGCGAATGCTGTTTCTTGCAGATGTAACAAAGTTGTTACCATTTAACAATATTTCGTGTGCTGTGAAAAACAACGGGATTGCCGCTGAAATCAAGCCGAGACTCAGCAAGAAATAGCCAAGTGAACCGAGGATTGGTACGATCGAATTGATCAATGCGATTATGAAAAGTGCAGGTGTAAGAATAAAAATGCCCAAGAACAGGACTACCACAGGTAGACCAAACAAAGAAAGTAATTGATGGAGCAATTGGTCAAGGGTAAGGACCGATGCTTTATCCTGCACAGAATGGCGGATCACATATAGATAAACTGACCCAAGCAAGAACCCGATCAATGAAAAACCCAGGATATAGAGGATGGTACTGCCATATGATTCGACTTGTGTTGTTGAGATCGCCCCGAGAGGATTAACCTCCAAAGGTCGGTAAGCCAGTAAACTTGGGATACCGATCGGAAAACTGCGCAAAAAGGCTGTCAGACTAAAGTTTTTGAAACTCACAAGTAGATTTGTTGTCAATTCTTCCCAGGAAGCGAGCACTTCGGTGGAAGCAGAAGCTGGCAGTGTAACTCCACTGAACATTCTTTCAACCTGGTTTACTATCAACAAGCGCTTTCCAAATAAGAAGAAAATGTCAAATACTATGGGAAACAAAATTAGGTACATGTGAGTAGACAGGGTGTCATACCCTGCTTTGATTGCAGCAAATACCTTAGGCTGTTTTTTAGCCGGAATCATAAATCTCATAACCGATAAATTATACCATTTAACTCGAGAAATTGCACCATTTGACAGACGGCGATTTCCCACAGACAGAAAATTTCATCGATTTTTCTTTGAATGAATCAAAAAAGGGGATACCTGTACCTCAGGGTTGAGTGACAGTGTTTATTGTAGCGTGATAAAATTTTGTTATGCAAAATGAACACCACAGCAGCCTATATCTAAACCGGTTCAGCATTGTCTTGGCGTTTCTCGCCTTGGGGTTTGCCATGGTCTATCTTTTGCCAACGGAAACAAACTCTGGCGAACTGGACATCCTTGGGATACGTTTCGGGCTTTCATACTACAACTTCATCCCTTTGCTTTTAGCTTTTCTTGCGATTGTTGGGGCTGTCTGGGTTTTTTCGACCCATCCAATCTGGCGCACCGAAAAGTTGACCTTTCTGCGACTACTGCCTCATCTGATGCTGCCATTTATCTCGACTATGATCTTAGCAATTGTGCTCAGTCAATCTGCACGAAGTCCAATCTGGTGGGTAGTTTTTGTTACTGGATACACGATTGTTACCCTTTTGCTGCGTGCAGAATATGTCTTAATTGACGACACCGGCTTCGATTCACTAGGATATTCGATTTTGGTAATCAGCTTCTCTTTTGGCTTATTTCTCTTGCTTACAATTGCGTTAAAGAACAGCAATGTGCGTATGAGCGTACAATTTCTATTGCTGTTTTTTTCCTCTCTTTTTGTGTCTTTTCGTTTGTTAAGTTTGCACGAAGGAACATCAGACAAACTGTTGATGGCTTTGTTAGCTTCATGGATTGTCACCCAATTGGCAGTTGGACTGCATTACATCTTTATCCCCCCGATTCAGTATGGTTTGTTACTTACTGGACTGCTCTACAGCCTTTCCAGCGGGTTGAGCCAAATCAAGGCAGAAAAAAAATGGCATCAATATCTTGAACCGATAGTGATGTCATTTGTGACAATCTTACTGATCGTAATTAGCTTAATTTTTTGATTCTTCCTTCTTTTTTTTCAATTCGGTCAAATAAAGCCACTGTAAATTTCGGATATGAAGATCCTGGGCCAACCCCCCCATGCTTATGCGCGTTTTTCCGCTATCTTCCACTGATTGAGAACGTAAAAATTCCAATGGATCACGACGTCTGAAAGCTGTTTTAACCAACTTATGCACCGATCTCAGATAGTCAAGGTGGCTGTTGGTGACTTCTTCTATCTCGCCACGTAACACCACATCGCCATGTCCCTGGATAATGTTCTCGAGACCCATGCTACCAATTTCTGTAATGGTTTTTGTCAAAACGTCGATATCGCCGCCAACAAAGTAGGGGATGGGCATATATGCATCTCCGCTGAAGAGAATGCGATCATCTTCAATCAGTACTGAGATGCAATCATCGGAATGACCGGGTGTTGAGAATACTTTGATATGTTTTTTTCCAATGCGCAGATATAGAGATCCCTGGGAAATGGTGATCTGAGGTTCCTTGATACAAAGACTTCGGAAAAGAGGATTTTCTTTACCGGCTTCAGCCAGTGCGCTTTGACTTCGACTGAGCATTAACTCCCGGCATAGTTCATGCGCGATTATGGTCGCAGACGGAAAAAGACAGTTTCCCCAACTATGATCGGCATGATGATGTGTATTGATGATGTAACGAACTGGAACCATCAATTCATCTTCAATAAAGCTTTTAATTTCAGGAGTTTCTTCTGGCATTAATGTGTCGATCAAAATTGCCCATTGAGGGCCAATGATGACACCTGCTGTTACTTGGGCATAGACTTCACTTTGAAACCAATATACATTATCCGATACTCGCTCTTTTTGCATTCCCTGTCACCTCATTGCGGATGCGAGATAGGATAGCATATGTGATTATAAAAGTCAAAATTTATCGTGTTTTCTTCGTCAGATATAGGTACAGCACAACAATGCTGACAACAATTATTGCGCCAGTAATTAACAATAGATTGTTTCTGTTTCCTGCCGGCTGATCATGTTTATCCAGAATTGCACCAGGGTTAACGGTTGGTCTTTTTGTTTCAGTTGACTGCAAATTAGTAGGCTTTTGGAAAGGTTCCAACGTTGGGGTGTCAGTGATCAAGTCAGGTTCGGACCCTTGCGTGGTCGTTGTAATCTGGGTGGGTGTGGAGGTACGGAAGGAATTGGTTGCTGTTCGGAACAGGGTGGCTGTTCTTGTGGGGATACGTGTACTGGTGGGGAGCAAGGTGGAGGTTGGCGGTGGTGTAGATGTTGGGGCGTTAGTGTTCAGGCGTACAGGACCAACGGATTGTTGAACAGCGTTGTCATTGTCAATAACCTGCAAGAGGTAGTAATAAGTGGTTGAAGGGCTGGTATTGCTATCCTCAAGGACATAAGATTTACCAACGAGAGAATCTCCCGAAGCTGGTATGTTTGCTCCAACCAGGATCCACGGACCTGTTTCTGATAACGATCGCATTATCTTGAAGGCCGAAGTGTTGCTCTCGCTGATCGTCGTCCAATTAACCATCACATGTCCATTTGTCTGTTCAACTGGACGAAGTACTGAAACTGCTGTGATGTCAAACCCTAATACAAACGGTGTAAAAGAGAGATCATTAATCAAATTGGGGCGACCGTCATTATCAAGCACGACCTCAATATTTTTGGATTGGAGATTACAACGAGTTTCCTGACCTGGGAACAGTTCTCCGCCTTCACCATTTGGGTGGTCACCAACGTTATCCCATCCAGCAGTGACACTGGTTTTGACATCCTGCCACATTAAGGGAAAACTTTTCATCGTGCCCGAACCACAAAGTGAGATGGTCTGTATGGCTTGTTCGCAGAGGCTATTTGAAGCATAAGAGAATCGTAGAGTCATACTGGCAGGCAAATTTCCTTCACCCAGAAATACATCAAAATAGTTACCACAGGCTGTCAAGTCTGCAATTGAGCGATCAGAAAATGGCATGGAATTTCCATGATTTACTACAAAAAGCTGTAAATCAGCATCACTTTTGGCAGAGAAACCATAGAAATCAACAGTCGGGTAAGATGAGTTTATTGTCTGTAGTTCAGCCTGGACTCCGGTCTGAGAGCTGACAATTTGAGCTCCTAACATTTGGGAATTATCTTCCTGGCATCCTTGTGTAGCTTGAGAAGCAGAAACACCAGTTCCCCAAAAATTATGATTTACATCGTTGTTATTGTTTTGGCAGATTACCTGCGGTTGATTGCCGTTATCGAAAATATTATTCGCAGTCATCAACAGCTTAGAGGTAACCTCTAAATTTTCGTTTAGAAGCGCGTAGCCGTTGTTATTTTTAATCTCACTAAATCGAATTGTCAGGTCCCCAAGGTTGTTTTTCCGAATAATTGCGTTCTGTCCGTAAACAAGAGTTGAATTTTCAATGAGAAGATCCAAATTACTATCGAAAACAATAAGATCACGTGAAGTCGTGTTGCAGTCACCATCAGTAATGTAAAGATTTCTTATCGTTACTTCAGAAGTGATCTCTAACAATGGCGCATCACAAACTATGCTTGAGGTACTCAACCAACCTGAATCTTCACCAATCAGATTTACAGGAAAGTCAATTGTGACTGTATCTGTTTTAATTTTGTAATCAGAGAGTATGTGTATACGCGCCCCACCAAGATCGTTATTTCTGGCGAAGGTAAGCGCTTTATTTAAGGCAACCGATTGGGGCGTGTCAGGGTCATCGTTATAAAAACATTGCGTTTTACCACTACATTGGCTGGCTGAATTGGCAACAAAAATGTCAAGGGTTGGTGTTTGTGAAAGGACAGGCCAAAAATCCCCTGAAAGCCCAAACAGGGTGATTACAATTGCTAACAATAACAACAAAGGCTTCCCCAGTCTCATCAATTAGATTATAACCTCGATGTACTCAAAGGTTCTTGTGTTAAACTTAATAAATGCAAAAAGTATTCGCTTCAATAAAGAAGAACCTATTTTTCATTTTTGCGAGCTTCTCAATTTATCTGGTTGGCTCAATTTTTGCCGGTTTTGAAAAAAGCAACGTTGATTTCAGCAGTTTGATCTTAGGATTGCTGGTCTTCTTAACCGTACTGGCTCTACAATTGCTTTTTGATTATTTGAGCACATCCAAAATCAATCCATATAGTCGGGTTAATTTTGAACGTGGAAACAAAAAGAGTCAATTATTTATCCTTACATTTATTCTTTTCATGATTCTTCTTTACCTTACTTACACGATATTGAAGATGAACAAACTCATTGGTGTGAACCTGATCTACATTAGCTTGATAACATTTTTGATGCTCTTGCCAATTTTCAGACTCGGAAAAATGCTATTCCAAACCTATAATGTGATTATCGAGGGAATGATCGTCTCACCGCTGATGTTGTTACTTGGAGCTGGTATGCAGGGTATGAACCCTACCAGTGGGTACATATTGCTTACAATTGCTTTATTCTTTCTCTATATTGCCAACAGAACCTCGTTATTATTTGAACAATACGAAAAAGATCTGAAGTCAAACGAGAGATCGATGTTAATTATCATAGGATGGGACAATGGAATCAAAATTCAGAATATTTCATTGTTCCTTTCTTACCTCGTTTTCTTTTTATATTTTTATAGGAACGGCTCTTTAGGTATTAACCTGCCGGTTTTAATTACCGCAATCATTGGCGTTTTTAGCATGTATTTGTTGAATCGAATGGTTAGAGGAATGAAACCCCATTGGCAGATCATCAAAGCTACTGCATTTTTGCATTTTTTTGCAGTTTGCTATTTACTTGTTTTCCCACTTTTATAGGAGGATATATGTTATCAGTAGGCGTTTTGGCTCCTGACTTCGAGCTACCTGACCAGGAAGAAGTGTTGCATAAACTTTCAGATTACCGCGGAAAGAAGGTTGTGCTTTACTTTTATCCAAAAGATGACACTCCTGGATGCACGACAGAAGCTTGCAGTTTCAGAGACAGTTTTGCGGATTTCCGCAAGAATGGACTGGCGGTACTGGGTGTAAGCAAAGATAGTGTCTCATCGCATGTCAAGTTTCAGCAAAAGTATTCGCTGCCTTTTCCATTGCTCTCCGACACCAGCACAGAAGTAATCAAGGCTTACGAAGCCTGGGGTCCGAAGAAGTACATGGGTAAGGAGTACATGGGCATACTCCGGGTTACTTACGTTATCGACGAGGAAGGCAAGGTCCTTAAGACTTACGAAAAAGTGAAGCCGCAGGATCACGCGTTGGAAATTCTGAACGATATTCAGTAGGGATTAGATCTTATTTTTTCAGGGTGGATTGCGCGTTAATACTTATAGGAACACTCGACGGGTGGTCCAATCAATTGACCCATTTTGTCAATTTATACAAAAGACCTCTCAACTGAGAGGTCTTTTTGGTTGCAACAGTACAATTTGAAATGTAATTAATACTGTCTGTATTGATATTACAAATTATTGCACGCTGAGGACGATTTTAGCGTTCTGCCAAAGGCTTTCCAGATCGTAAAATTCTCTCAATTCTGCCGAGAAAAGGTGCACGACCACATAACCGAAGTCGAGTATGACCCAGCCGGTCTGACCGCTGCCCTCGACAGAAGCGTTGTATCCGTGGATTTTCTTTATCTCTTCTTTTACAAATGCCGCCAGGCTATCCAGGAGCCTTTCACTACTACCCGTTGCAATAACAAAAGAATCAGTAAAATCAGAAAGACCTTTTAAATCCAACAACAAGATTTCTTCAGCAAATTTTTCTTCAAGAATATTGACAATTTCACGTGCTAATACTATTGGTTCCAGCAGATCACCTCAACTCTTTTTTTTGTTATTTTACACCAATTCAAAAATTTTCATCGTTTTGTATACGGGTCCAGTAGGTTGCAAAATGCTTTCGATCAATTCAAAAGATGTCACTTTTGTGACACCAAACTCCTGGGATTGCTTTTCAGTGATGTTTTTTGCGATGACCAAACACTCTTCCCTGGTCAGCCAATTTGCAGCGCGTGCCAAAGTGAGGTGAGGAGAGAATCGAGCTTGTTGATCTAACCTCAAAAACTCGGTTGAATGGACCACCTCGTTAAATAGGGTTCGCAAAGCTGGGGAGGGTTCGGTACCTGCCCAAATTGCTCGAATGTTTTGAGGCGACCCAAAGAATCCGATTCCTTTAAAAATTAACTCGAAGTGATTGATCTTATCTGCGACAGATTCCAGGCTGGCAGTGAGAGTCGAAAATTGACTTGCTTCAATGTCACCTAAGAATTGCAACGTCAGGTGGAATAGGGAAGGATCGACCCACCGAATTCCTTTGTATGGTAGTTCTTTTCTGATAAGATTTTGAACGGCTACGAGTGATTCCAGGGTAGCTCGGTTTAGCTTGATAGCGACGAATAGTCTCTTTTTCATTGAGTCTCACAGTGTATAAAAATTTCAAAACATGGCTTTTGTTTTATGGTATATTTTACTTACCCTGCTGTGTTTGTGATGCGTCAATTCCGTTTTGTACCAACACCAACACAAATGGTTTGATCTCACACCAGGTGACGTGATAGACGCAAGTCAAGACCGATCTTGGAGGAAGAACCAACTCCTGCTTTTGCAGGTTCAAAACCATTTCGCACACGGCATGGCGGGGATTTCATAATAAAATCGTTGATATGGCTCATAAAAATAAACTTTTTACGCTACTTATGCTAATAATTCTTACTGTTTCAGGTTGTTCTGCTTTCCATGACGGTAAAATTAGTCAAGACCTGCTGCCTGGGACAGAATCCGGTCAGGTTTTATTTGAGGATGATTTCACTGATCATACAACTGGTTGGGAGGTTGTTAATAACGCATATGAGCTGAAAGGTTACTCATCTGGTGGCTATATGATTGCTGTCAACCAGAGTGAGTCAAGAGCAATTTCAACTACCAATTTGAACTACTCAAATACAATTATTAATGTTACAGCTCAAAAAATTACTGGCGCGCGTGATATCCAGTTTGGGTTAGTCTGTCGTGTCCAGGACAAGTTTAATTTTTATGCCTTTGTAATTAGTGCTGATGGATACGCTGGTATTGTGCGCGTAGTTGATGGTACAAAAGAATTAATCGGCTCAAGTCAATTT
This sequence comes from uncultured Anaerolineaceae bacterium, assembly GCA_964507335.1. Classification (GTDB taxonomy): domain Bacteria; phylum Chloroflexota; class Anaerolineae; order Anaerolineales; family Anaerolineaceae; genus Mesolinea. Next base: position 27,674 of record CAZDPK010000001.1, read on the forward strand.
TTCCGGGCGGAAGGCATCCTTATGGATGACGGTATTAACGAGTTAAGTGTTTCTTGTGTGGATGATAACTTCCAATTGGATGTTAACGGTGAAACTATTGTAAACGCTAAAGACAGCACCATTAGCAACGGTGACGTAGGGTTATTTGTAGAAACCTTTGAGGCTGCGGATGCCGCGGTTGTGTTCAACGACTTTGTGATCATAAAACCCTGATGAAGATCTTTTTGGATATGGTTGGCTGCCGCCTTAACCAGGCGGAAATTGACGCTATGGCTATTGACCTGGTGAAGCGGGGTGCAGAAATTGTTTCAGAGCCTTCTTTAGCTGAGGCGATTATTATCAATACTTGCTGTGTGACAGCCAAGGCTTCAGCCGATTCCCGAAAAATGATTCGTCATTACAAAAGCAAATATTCATCTAAAGTTATTAGCACCGGTTGCTGGGTGAGTATAGACCGATCCAATGCTGAGGGAATAAGTGACCAGGTATACCTCAATGACCAAAAGGAATCGATTCCTGCGCTTCTGATTGAAAACCCTGCCAACACTGTAACAGGACTGGGTAGAAAGCCCAGACTTGGACACCGAAACCGTACTCGTGGGTTTGTGAAAGTCCAGGACGGATGTAACAATGCCTGCAGTTTCTGCCTGACGACCATTGCCCGGGGAATATCTGTCAGCACAAAGCCAGAAAACGTTTTAGAGCATGTGAAGCAGCTCGAGAAAATGGATATCAAGGAGATTGTCCTGACAGGTGTTCAGTTAGGCTCCTGGGGTAAGGATCTGGAGCCAAAAAGAAGGCTTAACAACTTGCTTGAATATTTGCTTGAACACAGTCAAATTCCAAGAATCAGGCTCTCCTCGATCGAGCCATGGGATATTGATCAAAATCTTGTAAATCTACTCAACGACCCACGCATTATGCCCCATTTGCACATTCCCCTGCAAAGTGGGTCAGATTTAATCCTCAAGGCAATGCGCCGTCCCGTGACCCAGGAACGCTACAACCAGATTCTCGCTATGATCAGACAAACAAGCCCACGGACAGCTATTACCACGGATGTGATCTCTGGATTTCCAGGTGAGACTGACGAATTGTTTGAAGAATCCTTCAACTTCATCAAAAAATGTAACTTTAGCAGCGGACATGCATTTTCTTTTTCACCCATGCCTGGCACGCTTGCTAGCGAACTTCAAATTAGAGTACAACCAGCCGTGATTAAAACCAGGACTAGTGTCCTTCTAGCTCACTTCGCAAACCAGGAAAGGAAGTACAAACAACAAAAGATCGGGCAAACTGAAGAAGTCTTATTCGAGAGCAGAAAAATCACACCCCAAGTCACATGTTTTCGGGGATTCAGTACCGATTACCAGAGGGTGGTTTGTTTCAACGAAAATGTCCAGCTAAATCAAATTGAAACTTTGGAACTTTCAAACATTGATGAAAATGGCGATATGATTGGCGTTCTATTGCCAAAAAACCCGACTTAGTTTGGCTTGACTGAAGGTTTAAATAAGGTAGAATTGAGAGGTTATGGATTTGAAAAATAGTCCCGGTTTGGTCACGCCTACGTTACTGACTGGGATTTTCTGAAAGGAAAAGAGGAATGTCAACAAAAAGAACTTATCAACCCAAAGTAAAAAGACGCGTTCGCGTACACGGCTTTAGAAAAAGAATGTCAACCGCCGATGGACGTCAGGTGCTTAAACGCCGACGCTTACGTGGTCGCCAGGAGCTGACGAAAACTTCAAACAACCACGTAAAACACGTACGCTGGTAAAAATTGATGAAAATGCAGCGGGTATGCCAGACAAGTTAGGTTTGGCAACACTTCGCAGTTCAAACGAAATTAGCGCTATCCGCAAGGAAGGCAGATCATTTTCGAACCGATATTTCGTGTTGGTAGTGAGAGTCAACACCCTGGAGATAAGCAGATATGCTGTTATCGCCAGTCGAAGTGTCGGAGGGGCTGTGGAACGCAATCGCTGCAAACGTCGTATTCGGTCCAGAATGGCTAGATTAGCAGGCAGAATAACACCGGGCATTGATCTTCTGATCATCGCCCGTGTAGCCTGCCTGACAATCGAGCCAGATTTGTTGGATAGAGCATTTGACCAAATGTTTACCCAAGCTGGACTATTATGTATTAATGAGTGAACCGATGGCAGAGCATGAAAGCCAATATACGGATCCGCCATTGAAGGATCTACCTGCTACTGTGAAGAATTTTCCTCGGCGGGTTTTACTTTGGCTGATCAAACTATATCAAATGACTGTCTCGAAAACACTGCCGCCAAACACTTGCCGCTTTTATCCAACCTGTTCTCACTACGGCTACCAGGCAATCTATAAACATGGTGCCTTCAAAGGTGGTTGGATGGCAATAAAACGAATCGTGAGATGTAACCCCTTCAATGAAGGGGGAATAGATCCAGTTCCTTGATCGGAGACGAATGAACAAGAAGGTTTTACGACTTTTAGTTCTGCTGGTTTTAGCAGGCACAGTCCTCACTGGCTGTGCTGCTGGAGTTAGGGCAGAAAGCACACCGGGGTTGACAGTAACAGATAGCTATGTTTATCTGGCATATACGAATAGTCTTTATCAATTAGACCGTGCAAGCGGTGCTCGCATATCATCCTTCCCTGAAAAAGCTAGTGCAAATCTAGCCATGTACGCTGCGCCAGCTGTGCAAGATGGTTACGTATACTTTGGCGACCTGGCGAATGATTTTCACAAGTTGACTGAAGGTAATCTTACTCAAAGTGCTTGGACCTTCGAACAGGCAAAAGGTTGGTTTCAGGCAAAAGCGGCCATTGATGGCGATCTCGTTCTCGCGCCCTGCACTGACCGCAATATTTATGCAATCAATATTGAAAGTGGAGAAGAGGCCTGGGTTTATGAAGGCGAATTCGCTTTTATTTCTGAGCCTGTCGTGGTAGGTGACAAGGTTATCGTCAGCTCCCAGGATCATCATGTTTTGGTGCTGAATGGTTCTACCGGCGAGGAGCTTTATCGGGTAGAAACAAAAGGTGCTGTTCTGGCCTCACCGTTGTATGATGACGATTCAGGTTCTGTCTTTGTTGGCAGCTTGGGTCGTGAGATGATTTCTTTTGACCTCGAAACAGGTAACATAAACTGGACTTATGGAAAAGAAGACCTGGCTACAATTTGGGCAACGCCAATTATGCTGGATAATCAACTGATTTTCACGGATAAAAACGGGAAAATTATTGCATTGAATCCTGAAACTGGTGTCGAACTCTGGCAAAATGATGCTGGAGGAACAGTAATCGCAGGTGCCACACTAGTCGGTGACCAGGGTTTCCTGGTCGCACGCGAAGATGGAACTATGTCTTACTATCCAGCTGCATCACAGAGTGGCGGCTGGACGGTGACTGTTCCTGGTAATATTTATTCAAAACCTGTTGTCGATGGAGACCAGATTTTTGTTGCTGTTATCAAGGCTGACGCCTTGATCTACACCTACAACACTACCGGCGTACCGGGCTGGTCATTCAGCCCTTCGAATTAGGAGCACCTTATGTGGGATACAATTATTGTTCAGCCTTTCACTAACCTCTTACTTTTGATCACCATGCTGGTGAAGAATTTTGGCATTGCCATCATTCTATTTACTCTTGTGATCAAGCTGATCACCTATCCTTTGACTGCCAAACAATTGAAATCTTCCATGGCTATGCAGGATCTGCAAAACGATCCAAAATACAAGAAGATGATGGCAAAATATAAGGACAACCGTGAGAAAGCTGCCGAAGAGCAAATGAAGATCTACAAGGAAAAGGGCATCAGTCCTTTTGGGTCTTGTCTTCCAACGATCATCCAGTTTCCGATTATTATCGGTCTATATCAATCCATCATGCGGGTTATGGCTTCAACACCACTCGAACTCGTCAAGCTGGAGCGCATTGTATATCCCTTCCTGGATGTAAATAAAATCCTTCCAATCCAAAATCGTTTCCTCTGGATGGATCTTGGTCAACCTGAACGCCTTTGGATTGGTTCGATCGGCATTCCTATATTGGCAATTCTCGTCTTGGCGACCACCTTTATCCAATCCAAGGTTATGCAGCCGCCTACCCAAGCAAACGATCAAGGTGCAGCCATGAGTAACAGTATGATGATGATGATGCCCTTTATGATGGGTTGGATGGCATATCAATTCTCTGCGGGTCTGGCACTCTATTTTCTTGCTAGCAATATCGCCACTGTCGGTCAATATTCTGCTATGGGGCGGGTGGACTGGTCCAAAATTTTGCCCTGGGTTAAACCAGCGGAACAGCCAAAACCTACCGTTGTGATTGTTGACGATGAAGACGATGTGGAAGAAGAAGAACCAGTACCTGTCAAAACGGTCAAGCCATCGGCGAGAGCGTCGGCAAAACGGCAGAGACCGAAAATGAAAAAGTAAGGTGGGTGGTATATGAACAACAGAATGACTATCGAGGTCATCGCTCCAACCATTGAAGAGGCTATTGAAAAAGGTCTCGACGAATTGGGATTGGAAATTGATGATGTAGAAGTTGAAGTTATGGATGAGGGTAAACGCAATCTTTTCCGCTTTGCAGCACGTCAAGCACGAGTGAAGCTTATGGTTAAGACAGCCGAAAAAGTTGCTAATGAAATTTCCATCGATGTGGAACCTGACCTCTCCAGTGATAATGATGTGGACTATAGCGACCTGGTAGAAACAGTCGAACTGGAAGATGAAAAGAAACTGGAATCATCGGACCAGGAGATGGATTACAACAAGGTCAAGACCCGGGTTCATGAAATCGTTAAGAAAATGCTTCAGTTGATGAAAACCTATGCGGTAGCAACAGTTGAGGTCAAGAATTCGGAAGACGATGATCGAACTATAATCAGTGTTGATATTGAAGGTGATGACCTAAGCTTCCTGATTGGCCGCCACGCTGAAACCCTGAATGCAATTCAATACATGATCAGCCTGATGGTTAGCCATGAATTTAGCCAGTGGATTCCAATTCAGGTTGATATCCAGAATTACCGTTCAAGACGCGAGAAGGAACTTCAGAAACTCGCTCGAAGGATGGCAGACCAGGTGGTCGCCAGCGGCAGAAAACAGACATTGGAACCCATGCCTGCGAATGAACGCCGGATCATTCACATCGAACTACGTAAGCGCGACGATGTCTTCACTGAATCGGTGGGTGAGGATCCATACCGCAAGGTATACATCCATCCAGCTGATTAAGGAAAGAGTTTTATTATGAGAGCCGTAGACATCATTATCAAAAAAAGAGACAAGCAAGAACTCTCCAAAGAAGAGATCAATTTTTTCGTCGAGAATTTTACGACGGGTGAAGTCCCTGATTACCAGATGTCCGCCTTTGCAATGGCTGTGCTCCTGAATGGAATGAGCCACCAGGAAATTACCGATTTGACGATGGCAATGGCTGCCTCCGGTGACCAACTTGATCTGAGTGAATTTGGTGGGCTGGTTGTTGATAAACATTCCACTGGCGGCGTCGGCGATAAAACTACTCTCGTCGTTGCCCCAATTGTGGCTGCTTGCGGACTGCCGGTCGGAAAGATGTCTGGCAGGGGTCTTGGCTTTAGCGGCGGAACGATAGATAAACTTGAATCGATTCCTGGTTTCAAATCAGATTTGAGCACAGAAGAATTCATTGCTCAACTTCGGGAGCACGGAATTGTGCTCACCGGACAAAGCCTCGATTTGGCTCCTGCTGATGGAAAACTTTATGCCCTCAGAGATGTGACTGGAACGGTTCAGTCAATTCCTCTGATTGCCTCTTCGGTTATGAGCAAGAAAATCGCCTCCGGTGCAGATGCCATTGCCTTGGATGTCAAGGTTGGACGGGGCGCGTTTATGAAAAACCTTCAAGAAGCCCAAGAGCTGGCAGATGTTATGGTTGCAATTGGCAAGCTAAGCGGGCGCAGGGTGATTGCAGTGCTTTCTCAAATGGATCAGCCTTTGGGTGTTGCTGTAGGAAACGCACTCGAAATGAGAGAAGCCATTGAGATGTTGAATGGCAGCGGACCGGAAGATTTCCATGTTCACTGCATCGATCTGTCTGCTTACATGTTGATATTAGGCAAAAAAGTGACTGATCTCGAATCTGGACGCAAAATGGCACAGCAGGCGCTCGACAATGGCAGCGCTTTGCTGAAGTTCAAAGAATTGATACAAACACAACACGGGAATGTGACGGTCATCGATCATCCCGAATTGCTTGCCTCAGCCAACCTGGTAATCCCAATTACTGCAGACTCTGCTGGATGGGTAAAGGTCGTAGATGCTCAAATTGTCGGCGAAAGTTCCGTTGAGATTGGGGCAGGGCGTGCGAAAAAGAGTGACGTCGTTGACCAGGCTGTTGGAATTATGGTCAGGGTCAAGGTAGGCGATCGAATTGAAGCTGGTCAAACGCTTTTTGATGTCCATGTTAATGATCGCAAAGCCTTTGAGACTGTATTTCAAAAATTAAAAACATCGGTAGAAATTTCAGATGAACCGGTAGAACCACCGCCATATTTTTGGGGCGTAATTGGATTGTAGAATTAGAAAAACCCGGTTTACCGGGTTTTTTCTTGGGAAAATAGGAAAATAATGGAAATCGTACGTAAAGATATTCGCAACCTCGCCATCATCGCACACGTTGATCATGGCAAAACTACATTGATCGACTCAATGCTCAGACAAGCAAAAGTGTTTCGGCTGAATCAAAAAGTCGTCGAACGTGTTATGGATTCCAATGATCTTGAAAGAGAACGTGGGATCACAATTTTGGCAAAAAATGCCTCAATTACTTTGCCAGACCCTACAACAGGCGAGCTGGTCAAATTAAATATTGTTGACACCCCCGGACACGCTGACTTCGGTGGGGAAGTTGAACGCATCATGAATATGGTTGACGGCGTCCTCCTGCTTGTTGATGCTGCCGAAGGTCCAAAGCCACAAACGAGGTTTGTTTTAAAACAGGCAATAGCCAAAAACCTGAAGACAATCGTTGTGATCAATAAATTGGATCGAAAAGACATCAATATTGAGCAAACGATCAATGCCACATTCGATCTCTTTGTTGAGTTAGGCGCAAACAGCGAGATTTTGGATTTTCCAATCATATACGCTGAAGGAATTTCAGGGCGGGCAGGCAAACAACCCGAATTGGAAGATAACCTCTTGCCGTTGTTTGAGACCATTTTGAACGAAATCCCAGGACCTACTGTTGACTTTGACAACGAATTCCAGATGTTGGTAACAAACCTTGGGTACGATGAATACAGTGGTGTCACTGCTACGGGTCGGATCTATGCTGGGACCGTAAAAACGAACGCGCCGTTGCTTCGCATGAAGGCTGATGGCAGCCAGGAACGCATCCAGGCAAAGTATATCTATGCCTATCAAGGGCTGGAAATGAAACTGGTGGAAGAAGCTGAAGCAGGTGATATTGTTACAATCGCGGGTTTAAAAGACATCCAGATTGGCGATACCTTATGCGCTTTGGAAAATCCTGTTGCGCTTCCAAGAATTGAAGTTCAACAACCTACTGTCAGGATGACTTTTGGGGTGAACACCTCACCACTGACTGGCAGAGAGGGCAAATGGAGCACCTCCCGCAAGATTATGGAACGTCTGAATGATGAACTGAGAAAAAATATCTCTCTGCGGGTGGAAGAAACAGAACAGAAGGATGTTTTCCTGGTGTCAGGTAGAGGAGAACTTCACCTCGGAATTCTGATCGAGACGATGCGCAGAGAAGGGTATGAATTCCAGGTCAGCCGTCCGGAAGCGATTGTAATCGAGAATGAATTGGGTGAAAAATTGGAACCTTTCGAAGAAGTGCATATCGAAGTTGATCCCAATTATGTCGGTGCTGTGGTTGAAATGTTAGGTCAGCGACGCGGCCAAATGGACGATATGCGCAACAATCCTGACGGCACTACGCATCTCACTTTCACTATTCCGACCCGAGGGCTCTTAGGTTTTCGTTACCGCTTCCTGAATGCTACCCACGGCAAGGGTATCATGAATAGTTTTTACATTGGTGAACGCCCGTTGGAGGGTACGGTAGTAAACCGAAACAGCAGTTCTATTACCGCAATCGAGGATGGTGTTGCAACGACCTTTGGTCTGAAGAACGCAGAACAGCGTGGAATATTGTTCATTAGTCCTGGCGTGGAAGTGTATGAAGGCATGATCGTGGGTGAAACACCGAGAGCACAGGACCTGGCAATCAATGTTACGAAGAAAAAACACTTAACTAATATGCGCCAATCTATTCGTGACTTGGAAGAACGTTTGGATCCGCCAAGACAAATGAGTCTTGACGAGATGATCGAGTACCTTGGACCGGATGATTTGTTGGAGATTACCCCCCAAAATCTGCGTATGCGAAAGCGCATCTTGAATACTCACGACCGCTTACGTTTTGACAAGACTGGAAACCAATAGCCCGTATTAAAGTTAACTTGCGCATAGCTATAACCTAATTATGTTATATTGTATCAAGAATTTATTCGCCCATACGATAACGCTTTAACTCTCGTATGGGCGTAGTGGAAAAGCATCCCGTTCTGTATCCGCCTTTCGTAGTCTAACTGACAGTATTGGATTTTAGGCCTGAGACGCTTGTCTCAATTGAAAACAAATCACCAGCAAAGGGCTGGTCTAGGCGCTCTGATAAGGATAAACCTTCCAAAGCAGACGTGATGAAAAGCGTTTTCATGTCCTCACAACCAAAAGTGACCGAGGTTGGTCTTTGAACTGGAACTTTCACTTCAGTCAGCACTTCTCCTGCCGGACTGAGCTGAAGGACCTCCCAACCATCCCAGATGGCTGTCCAGATATTGCCATTGCTGTCTATCGTCAATCCATCTGGCGTGCCTGTTTTTGGTTTGAAAAACGTTGTTCGATTGAATAGCTTAGCTGTCTCCAGATTGATATCATAGCGATAGATGGTTCTGTCACCCGAATCTGTGTGATAAAAGACTCTGCGATCCAATGACCAGTCCAGACCATTGCTTATCCACAGATCACTGACCTTTAGGTTTAATTTTTCATCCTGGAGCATCCATAAGGTAGATGTTCCCTTGGGTCCTTTTGTACCAATCCAAAACCGTCCAAAAGGATCAACCTTTCCATCGTTAAAAAGGTTTTCAGGGTTTGAATGTCTGACCGACTGGATCAGTTTTTTACTGCCGCTTTGCGGATCCCACGTATAAAGACCTGACTCGGTCGCCAGAAGAAATCCGCCACTGGCATGCATTGCAATACAACCAACTTTCTCACCAACACTCCACATTTCAGTTTTCGAGCTTAAGGGCTGCCAGGAATGAATGAGACCCTGATCAATGTCAATCCAAAACAAAGTGTTCCGGCGATGATCCCATAATGGCGATTCGCCCAGGGTATCATGACAGGAAAGTAATGGTTTGTTGATTTCAATTGTTTTCATATCTTTGCCTTCATTGATGTATGGTTTGATAAGTTTACCCGGTGATGTTAAAATCAGTCCGAGATCAGGAGTATTATGACCCGACAAACAAGTAATAATCACATTAATTTCTTTGTGCCAGGTTTTCTGAAGATGAAGAAACACCAATATTTGGTCAGTTTTTCCTTGATGATCATTTTTGCTGCTGTCGGGCTGTTAGTAAGCTTCGTGCTTGTGCCAAAGTACGAAGCGGAGTCCTTTTTGGTCACCAATCTTGAATTGGTCCAGGATACCAACGTGACCGAAGTGATGGTGGACTCGCAACTGGAGTTGATCGGGCAACTGATGTACCATCCGGACATTACAGATGAAGTTCTCAAACTGGAGCAGTTTTCAAACAGCCCGAAAACATTGGCTCAATTGAAGAAGAACAGCCTGATCGAGCGTAGACTGATGACTACAGTGATCAAAGTGCGTGATCAGGACCCTGAAGCTGCAGCCAGAATCGCGAACAACTGGGTTGAAATTGCTCATGACCGCCTAAGTGAGGCTTATAAGCATGCTCTGCTGGTTTCTGAAGCTCAATGGACGATCACCTCGATCGAAGATTGCCAAACAGACCCTGCAGTAACCCAAACTGGTTTTTGTCAAAACCTGACACCTGAAGAGGTGAATAACCTTACTGATGAAGCCCACCAAGTAATCCTGGCTGAAGCACCTATGGCATTGGGTTTGACCAAGGACCTGCAAATTAGTCAGTACCAATTGGCCTCAGTGCCGGATGAACCAATTCAGGGGACCCGAAGCAATTTGATGCTGGCAGGGGCGCTAATTGGTCTGCTGCTCTCTTTTATCGTGTTTGAATTACCAACATTCAAGGATCAGGCTGAGGAGTAATGTCCCTTTCTGAGCGCTTGTTATCCATCTCATGGAAAACATTGCTGGTAGTTTTACCTGTAAGCAGTTTCGCACTGCTCTCCAATGTGTTTGGGGGAACCAGTGTGGCACCCCTGGCTCTTATACCGATGGCCGTGATTCTCATCCTATGGTGGCTGCCTTGTTTTATAAAACAGGGTCGCAAACTGCCTTACCAGGTTAAACCTTTAATCATTTTCTTCCTTTTCGGTATCGTTTCTACTCTTTTAGCTAATTTTCATGTTGTTCCGACCTTCAGGGATATACCCTGGGTACGCAACAGTGCCGAGGCACTTGTCACATTTGCGATGGGACTAGGTTTTTACCTGGTGACAATTTTCATGATAAGTAGTCCTGAGAAGTTACGAACAACATTATTGTGGATCAGCATTGGTGGAATCCTCCTGATAGTGGTTTCCTGGATACAGTATGGCACCTGGCTCGCTTTTGAGCGATTTCCGGAATGGATGTATCGTGCGCAAGCCATTATCTCTGCAAATGGGATGTTGTATCCAGCACGTGCGTCAGGCTTAGCCTATGAACCATCCTGGTTAGCTCATGAGTTAAATATGGTTTACATCCCCATCTGGTTTGGGTTGAGCCTGAGCGGGCAAAGTGTTTTCAAGAGGAAACTTTTCCATAAAATCCAGTATGAAAAGGTCTTCTTTCTGCTGGCAGTGATCACACTATTCATCAGTTTTTCTCGAATTGGATGGATAACGATGATCCTTCTGGCTGCATATGCAGTGTTCAGATTGACGAATAAATGGATAAACAAAGTATCCGATCAAAGGAATGCTGAGTTCAGCCAGGTAAGGCAAAGCTTGTTCCGCCTTGGCATATGGGCTGGTTTATTACTAGGTTTACTAGGAGTGGTCTTGTTGGCGGGTTTCGTCATGACCAAAATTGAACCGCGAATGGCAGGACTTTTTGACATCCAGCGTTTCATTGATTTTGGTTTTTTAGGTTGGGCTTCGAAATTAAGCTTTGCTGAACGAATAATTTACTGGATGGCAGCCTACAACGTGTTCCAGATGTATCCGATGTTTGGAGCAGGCTTTGGACTGCCTGGTTACTACTTTACACTGACAGCCCCAAACTTTGGAACCCTTTTACCGGAAATCAATAAAGTTGCCCTCACACAAAACTTCATACCTAATGCCAAGAATCTTTGGGTCAGATTGCTTTCAGAGACTGGGATCGTTGGCTTTGCTTTGTTTATTTCCTGGATCCTGCTCCATTGGCGCAATGCAGACGCCCTTGACAAGAAATCAACCTCCGGGCTACTCAAATCCATGGGGTTGGTAGGGAAACTGATCGTTTTGGCAATGATCATAGAAGGCTTTAGCCTGGATACCTTCGGTTTGCCTTACTACTGGATCGGTTTGGGTCTGATTGTTGCCAGTTGGTTGATTCAGAATCAAGAATCAGCCAAGACTGGTGAAAACATTGAAGTCACCAATGACATTAAGGCCTGAGAATATTTATTCTCAACCGGTAACAACTGGTTAAGGCTGGTCTGGGCTTCAATATAATAAACTCGCGCAAGGTTCAGCGTATCTTCCCGAATCGCAGCTCTTTCTAGAAAAGCTTTCATCTCAAGCAATTGCTCGTCATCCGGCTTGATTTCTTGTTTCCAAAGTTGCTGAAAAACTGTCGAGTTAGTTAACCCTGTCATGGCTGGGAAGGTTTTCTTTCGTGTTAGCAGATCGGTGCTGACTGATTTCCCGATTTCTGTAGAAGCTCCCCAAATGCCAAGGTAATCATCCTGTATTTGAAAACCCAAGCCAAGATCACAACCAATTTGCTTGAGTTTCTCGGCGAACTCTTCGTCACAACCTCTTAATTTTGCTGCCATGGCAAAAGCAGCAGAGAACAACCGGGCAGTCTTAAGCCGGATCATCGCAAGATACTCTTCCACGCTGATTGATTCAATCTTCTCGTATTGGATGTCCAATTGCTGACCCTGGATAACGGCAAGTGAGGCCAGCTGAAACTCTTTCAAGGCAATTTTTTGCGTTTCTACAGAAAAATTAGTTGGCAAAGTGCCTAATAGATACTGGCTGAGTCCATAAAGGTAATCGCCAACATTGATGGCAAGAGGCACGCCAACTTTAGTCCACAGTGACGGATGACCATGGCGGGTCTCGCCTTTATCCTGAATGTCATCATGGATTAGTGTGAAATTGTGAAAGATCTCAAGCGTTGCGGCAGCCTGGAACGCATCCTCAGGAATGCCACCTAAGGCAGCATAGACAAGGATTAAAAAGAGCGGACGCAGACGTTTTCCTGGCACGGTTGCTGAGCCTTCCCAGCCAAAATGGTAAGCGACAGAATCACGAAGACCCAGAATTTCGGAAGGGCAATTATCTAAAACAGTAGCTCTGAAGTATTTCTCAAAACTTTTTCTCGTGTCAGCTATCAGATTGGTTGTCATCTTTCCTCTCCTTCACCAGTTTGGATTGTAAGGATTTCAAATCGGCAGCACCACTAAGGAACATCGCAACTTTCAATTCAAGAATGATCAATTCAATTGTTTCTTTCAAGGTTTCATAGCCTGAGTTCGCTGCTATGATAAATTTACGCGCAAAACCTGCCAGGTTTGCTCCTAAGGCAATCGATTTGGCGACATCCAAACCGTCTCGCAGTCCACCGGAAGAGATACGAAGAATGTCTTCGGGAAGACCATTCAAACCACGCAGTGCCTCGACAGTCGGAACGCCCCAGCCAACATAGGTCTGGCAAAGTGCTTTACGAACAGGATCTACCTGGCGATACATCTCCACCGCCGCCCAGGAAGTGCCACCAACGCCAGCCACATCTATCCCACCAACGCCTGCATTGATGAGCGATCGGGCTGTTTTTGGGTCAATGCCACAGCCAACCTCTTTGGCAATCACTGGAACTGGTAAATTCCTGGAGATTGTCTCCATTTTCGTTAGGAGTTGAGCGAAATTTCTGTTACCTTCTGGCTGCAGCGCTTCTTGCAACGCGTTCAAATGAATGATAAGTGCGTCTGCCTCCAACATATCGACCGCCCTCTGACATTCAGCCAAATCAAACCCTTCGTTAAGTTGGGCAACACCAATGTTGGCGAAGAGGAGAGCGTGAGGAGCTTCTTTTCGTGCAATCGCAAAAGTATCCTCCAGCCCATCATGAACCAGAGCTGCACGTTGGGAACCAACACCCATAGCGATATTGAATTCATTGGCTGCCTTTGCAAGAAGCTGGTTGAAATGCCTTGTCTTCCCAGACCCTCCGGTCATAGATGAAATTAATATTGGAGCGTCCAGTTTCTTGTTGAAGATTTTGATGGAAAGATCAATCGAATCAAAATTAATCTCAGGCAGGGTAGCTACTTCAAGACGAAGCTGGTCAAAGCCAGTCGGAACACCGGATGTGACAACTTCTTCAAGACAAATTCGCAAATGCTCGTCTTTTCTGGCAGAAATATTCGTAACTTGCTGTTTCATTGTGTGTTTACTCTTTCATAATCAGAGACAGTCTTGATATAATCTTAACATCAAAAAAGACTTGTGAGGAAAGACAATGGATAATACATTCGAAGTTGTGAAAGAAGTAGTAAAAGACGTTTTGAAAATTGATGGTGATGATATCACATTGGACACACGCTTTATTGAAGATTTAAAAGCAGATTCGATGGATCAATTCTTTTTGATCGATGGTTTCTGCGAAAAATTTGATATCAACATCACCGATGAAGCCGCTCGCAATATCCACACCGTTGGAGATGCTGTCCAGGCGATCGAAGCAGTACTTTAGTAACGCCATTTTCAACAAAAACTAGCTGCCACAAAGGCAGCTTTTTTTGTTACAAAAAAATCATTTTAAGAAAATGATTTAATTATCTCTTGATCATGGCAGGGATGTCGCTTAGTTTACTTGCCATGCGCACGCCGGCATCTCTCAATGCTGCGGTTTTTTTGCCCAACGAATCCAGTGATAAGCTTCCGCTTCTGGAAAAAAAAGGCCTTAAAATCGAGGTTGCCAGGCTTTCACCGACAACGTAAGCAATCACTGGTTTGGTCATGTTTTCCATGATGAATGTCGCCGCTCTAAGCTCGCTATCCCCGCCTGGTCCACCAATCAAAACTATCTGATCGGTGTGAGGGTCTGCCTCAAACAGTTCCAAGCAGGTCAGGTAGTCAATGCCTATGATTGGGTCATCGCCAATCCCTACAACAGTGCTTACACCGAGTCCATTCTGTTTTAGTGCAGTCACGATTTCATAACAAAGCGTTCCTGAACGTGAGATTACGCCAACATTTCCCTGCAAGGCAATATCATTCGGGAAAATGCCTGCATAGGCTATGCCCGGTACGAGCACGCCTGGTGAATTGGGTCCGACCAGGATTGATTTGCTATTTCTAAGAGCTGATTTTACAGTCATCATATCCTGCAAAGGTATGGACCCAGTGATGGATATGATTGTCTTGACACCGCCATCGATCGCCTCCAGAATGGCATCAGCAGTTGAATGGGGAGGAACGAAAATGACGCTCACATCCGCATCGGTGGCATCGATGCAATCTCTGACAGTATCGAACACAGGCAAGCGCACATCATTGCACCACTCGCCACCTTTGCCTGGAGAGGTGCCGCCTACGATCTGGCTGCCAGCCTTCAACATCTGAGAGGCATGAAAATGACCTCTGCGACCAGTGATACCCTGTACCATGATGCGCGATTCAGCGCTTATCAGGATGCTCATTCTTCTTCCCCTCGCAACCAACCAACAGCAGCATTTACAAGAGCGTCAGTAGTGCCAAAAAAGGTCAAATTTTCGTTCTTATGCAGTAGTTCAAGGCCAGAATCTCCGTTCGTGCCTTCAAGACGGATATAGATCGGTTTTTTTGGTAGACCTTCACCCAATACTTCAAGCAGTCCATTAGCAGTTTCATCACAACGAGTCATGCCACCAAAAATGTTAATGATTATTACTTTGACCTTGGGATTCATCAGAAGCATTTCCAGGGAAGAAGCAATGGAAGTTCTGGTTGCCCCGCCGTGTATATCGATCATTACTGCAGGCATCATATTGAGATTAATAAGTTCATCAATCGTCAGATAAGCCAGACCCATTCCGTTGACCATGCAACCGATCTGTCCAGAAAAACTATGGTAATCGACATCAAATTTTAGAGCCTGGCGTTCGTCCCAACCAAAATAGGATGGATCGAATGAGTCGTACAAACTTTCTTGCCGAAAAAGTGACTGGCTGTCGATGTTGATTTTGGCATCCAGTGCGAAGAGTTGATTTTGTTGGGTTACCACCAATGAATTGATCTCGACCAGAGTGGCATCAAATTGCCGATAAACATCATAAGCCTTATGAGCAATCAATTGTAGTTGTTTCCAAAGGGAGGGATCAATGCCCAGTCTTGTCATTAATCCTCGAATCTGAAAGTCTTTCAAACCAGCGTTGATATCTATAGGCTGATCGATAATCCGGGAATCTTTAAAAGACTCAGGCTCCAGGTAGGTTGCGCCGCCAGCTTCCGAGAGACGTATCAATGGAGTTCCGGCATCCAGGTCTGAGATGATTGCAAGGTAATATTCTTTTGAAAAGGTAAAGGCTTTTTCGACAAGAATGAACAGAATCGGATGTTGATTAAGGACTAACTTGAAAATTTCATTGCTGACGTTTTCAATTTCATGCTCATTTTGGACGATACGAACCCCACCAGCGCGTCCTCGCCCCGGTTCAAGCGTTTGAGCTTTTAAGACAACCGGATAACCAATTTCTGCAGCGATACGTTTAACCTGTACGGCATTGGTGGCCAATGTGGATGCAGGCAATGGTACACCTGCATTCCTAAGAATCGATTTTGCCTTGTATTCCTGAAGTCTCATGAATTGTTCTACCCCTATTATAACAAAACAAAAAGGCTAAGGTTGTTTTCCTTAGCCTTTTTCACAGTAAATTAAGGGCTATCCGTTGAGATACTCCTGGAGAGCCTCTTTGGTCAGACGGAAAGCGCTGCCAATTTTGCGGGCTTTCAGCTCACCGGCATTGATGGCTGCCAGCACGTCTTCTTCAGATACTTTCAAAAAGCCAGCTGCTTCTGAGGGGGTCATGACATCAGGCATAGCTGATGAAGCGGCGGAGGTTGTTGGTTGGGTCTGAGATTGCTGGTTCTGAGTCATCCCAGCCAGTGAGCCAGACAAAACATTACCAATTCCCATACCAGCTCCAATACCAGCGGTTAAGCCAGCGCCACCGGAGGGGTTTTGAGCAGCATCGCGCATGGCATCCGCAGCCTGTAGCTGGGTGTAAGTCGCCATATCCAGCATACCCATATCGCGCAATTCCTTGGCAGATTTATCAGATGGTTTCAAGTTGCCAATATAGAAAGATTTAAGGAGCAAGCCAACTGCCAGGAAGTCATCCTGTGCCTTGGCGCGAACGGCTGCACCTAATTCATCGGTCAAACCAATCAGGTCCAGAACGTTATTCTCTGCGGTTGTTTCACCAAGGACGTCCTGCAAACGTGACAGCAGCATTGTGCGCAGCCGGTTTTCGATATCAGACGTGCGGAAGCCGCCCAACTGGCCTACGATCTGGGTGACAAACTGCTGAGGATCATTGACCTGGAAACTATAGGTACCAAAGCCCTGCAGCAAGGCGATGCCCAAGCCTACACCAGTGTTGCGAACGATAATTGGTTGAGGGGTTCCCCATTTGCGATCAGCAAATTCCCGCATGGAGACGTAATAGACTTCGGCGGTAAAGGGAGTACGATCGCCAAAGAGTTTGCCGAGTAGATTTGTCAACAATGGTACGTTGGCAGTAGTGATGGTATGACGACCTGGACCTAAAACATCCAGTGCTCGTCCGTCACGGAAAAATACTGCAGCCTGTGATTCACGTACGATTACCTGGGAGCCCAGGCGAAGGTCAGCTACACCAGTTTCAGGAAAACGGTGGACGATCTCATCGACCATCTCACTGGGGTATTCCACAACATCAAAAATTCTAGCCATATTAATCCTCCTCTTAGATCAATAACTAAAGCGCGATACCCTTGAGAGCATCGGAGCGTTTGTTGAAAGCATCAATTGCTTCCTGTGAGACGGCTGTAAGATGTCGTAGGGACGCAGGCAGACCATCTGTGCCAATTGAAGCCGAAACATTGTCGATGGCGGCACCGATCACATCGGCGTGCTCAAGCAGTGTCAGGTCATATTGATAAATATTTGCCAGTTCCTCTTCGCGGATCTTGATAGCATCAAAGATGCCGGCGTATCCATAGGAAGCTGTTTTTATCCGATCGATAAATTGACGAACCTTGATGGCAGCACTCTCGAGATCATCGATGTAAGCCAAACCACCGTTTGAAATGAGATCACGCTGCAAGGAGGAGATTCTCTGATATTGAGCCTCGTACTCCTTGGCAACCGTCTCGCGCAAAATTTTGTCTGACATACGGCGATCGCCGCGTTCGACATAGCCCTTGAAGCCCGGAATTTTTCCAATCAACTTTTTGATGGGATCCTGGTCTCCACTTACGATATTATAAATATCAGTCATTTTTCTCCTTTTCTAATCAGGCTTTCTAAAATCCTATCATCAGCAAGATGTTCTGACAGTAGAAAATATAAGGTTTTGCAACTTACAAGTCTTAATTATAATAGATATACTACTACTCGTTGAAGGAGCTTACATGAAAAACGGTCCATTCAGAAATTTAGGACCTTTCGAATACTTTTTGATTGTCATCCTGGTGTTGATGATTTTGTTTACTGTCTTCACAGTATTCTGGCCTGCCATCCAACTTTTTTACCAAAACACACTCCAATAACATGTCTTCAAGACCTTTGATAGGTTTTACCCAGAATACCGCCCGAACTTTATTGGACTGGCTATTCCCTCCAACATGTTTGGGCTGCGGTGAAGAAGGTGTCTTTATTTGTTCCGAATGTTTCAGTAAGATCAAGCTGATTCCCAGGGAAGTTTGCAACTATTGTGGATCATTCACCAGTAAAAAAGGGAAATGCCCGAACTGTGATAACAAACAACTACCTTATTCTGGTTTTAGGGCATTTGCCTACTACGATGGGGTAGTACGAAAAGCCATTCACCACCTCAAATATCAAAACGATTTGACCATTGGTCGCTACCTGGCTGGCTGGCTCCAACTGGTTTATCAGCGATCAGATTGGGATGTAGACCTGATTGTCCCGATTCCGATTGGAGAGCAAAAGCGTTTGGAGCGGGGGTACAACCAGGCTGAACGACTGGCTAAACCTTTGTCTGAATTGCTTGAGATCCCTTTTACAAGTGAAGCATTGATAAGGATCAATGAAATTTCTTCACAGGTCGGACTGAATCACGAACAACGCCAGGAAAATGTTAGACAGGCTTTCGTAGCAAGGTCTCGCGAGGTTAAGGACAAAAGAGTGCTGTTGGTTGATGATGTGTTTACTAGCGGTGCCACCATGGAAGCTGCAGCAACTGAGTTGGTAGCTGCTGGTGCGATAAAGGTTTTTTGCCTAACTGTGGCAAAGGTAAATCATTTGTTAGACTGAATTGATTTTTCGACAATGATTAATGTATAATTTGTTAAAATCCCAGGAGGTTTACTATGACAGTTGAAATTGGCATTTACACTAAAGACCTGGAACTCACAGATCGAATCCAAGATTATGCGACAAAGAAAGTTAGTAAGTTAGAGCGTTTTCTAAGCGACATTGGGGAATGCCGGGTAGATTTGAGCTATGCAAAAACGGCTCGAAATGCTTCTGACCGTTACATTGCCCAAATTACCATTCGAGGCAAGGGTTTCATACTTCGCTCGGAAGAGAGGTCAGACAATATGTTTGCCGCAATCGACGCGACAGTTGACAAAATGACCCGCCAGATCGATCGATTTAAGGGCAAGCACTGGCGCAAACGCATCGGTGAGCCCGAAGTTGAGATCGTTCCTGCAGTAGAGGAAATTGAGGAAGATGTCGTTCCATCAATCGCCAGGCGCAAGACATTCAATCTCGAACCTATGCACGAAGAAGAAGCTCTTGAACAACTTATGTTACTTGGACACGATGAATTTTTCGTTTTCTTCAACATCGAGAATCAGCGTGTCAACGTGCTCTACCGCCGACGTGATGGTAGTTATGGTCTGATCGACCCAGTCATCAAGTAATTCCGATCTAACTTATAAAAGCAGTCCAATAATATGGACTGCTTTTTAATATACAATTAGCCAAAAGCGAGGCAAAATGAGCACACCAGAAGAAAGCCCATCCGAATTAGAATACAAACCGATCGACAAGAAGAAAATTGTTGATGCAGTCTCAAAGATGCTGTTGGCCTTTGGCGAAGATCCAGATAGGGAAGGACTTGTCCGCACACCGCATCGTGTAGCAAATGCCTACGGAGAGATCCTGGAAGGTTACACGATAGACCCTGTCAAGTTGATCAATGGAGCGCTCTTTACCGTTGATTATGATGAGATGGTGGTGGTAAAAGACATCGAATTTTTTAGTTTATGCGAACATCATCTTCTACCATTTTTCGGAAGGGCTCATGTGGCTTACTTGCCGCGTAATAAAGTGATTGGTTTGTCAAAGATACCCCGGATTGTAGATATGTTTGCGCATAGATTACAAGTTCAGGAACGCATGACCCAGCAAATCGCACATTTCATCCAGGAGACAATTAACCCTCTTGGGGTAGGTGTTGTGATTGAAGCCCAACATCTGTGCATGATGATGCGCGGTATCAAAAAGGAACAAGCCTCCATGACGACATCAGCGATGTTGGGTGGTTTCAGAACACGCCTCGAAACTCGCATGGAATTTTTGGATATGATCCATTAATCTCGTTTTTAGGTTGGGAAGGAATTTAAGGTAGATTTTCCGAGCCTCTTTGCTCCAAAGAGACTGCGAAACGGGATTATCGGGTCTTGAAAAGTGGGTGAGACACCCGTAAAGATAGGGTCTATTTTTCAGCTGAATTAAATTTTCCGATGTCTGTGAATCTGAACGCCAACCCTGGAGGTTTTGCTCACAAAATTGGCTTTTTCTATCTTTATTCGGACAGCATCAGCTGGGGTCTGTTCAAACAGCTCGTTGACAAGATGTGCTGCCAGGGCTTCAAGTGTATAGTACTTGCTTTCTCGAACGCATTTACGAATAAGTTTTGCGACAAATGAGTAACTGATCGTATCTTCGATCGAATCACTCTCGCCAGCCTTTTTCAGTGGGTATTCCAGATCGATATCCAGACGCAATTCCTGGGGGAATTCCCGCTCCGGCTCATTAACGCCTACAATACCTATGGCTGTAAGTCCAGTAATTAATATTTTGTCCATGAAAACCTTCTCTCATACAATGTTTTCACCGCCGTCAACTTTTATGATTGATCCAGTCATGAAATCCTGGTGCAAAATATGAAGTACGTTTTCCGCAATGATTTCAGGTGAACCTATCCGGTTTAGCGGGATCTTTCTCTCAGCAACTTCTTCCATGTCAATATGCTCAAAACCTGACAGCGGCAACATGATACCGGGCGCTACTGCATTGACGGTGATTCTTGGAGCTAACTCCAGTGCAAACATGCGGGTCATCTCACAAAGGTTATTTTTTGTAAGACGGTAGGCAAAATGATCGGTTGCAGTGCGGAAGATACCAGCATCGCAGATATTGACAATTTTCCCATTTCTATCGGCGGGAAGCTGCTTGACGAAGGATTTAGTCAACCACCAGGGAGCGAATAGATTCACATTAAATGAGGCCTGCAGCGTGGCAAAGTCAGTTTTTAATCCATTGCCTTTCTTGTAATTTCCCGCGTTGTTGACCAGAATGTCTACCGGACCCAGATGGTTGTTTACCTCTGCCATGAGTTCATCAATTTTGGAAAAATCGGAAAGGTCAAATTGAAAAACTTCTGCCTTAACACCAAGCTCCAGAGCCAATTGCTTCACCTCTAAAGCTTTTTCTTTGGATCTGTTGAAATGGATAGCCACATTGCAGCCTTCTTCAGCCAACGCAAGCACAATTGCTCTGCCGAGTCTGATGCCACCACCTGTGACTAATGCTGTTTTGCCTTTTAGTTCCATGACCATTCCTTTATAATCGCCGCTGGCAACCTGGAATTATTGTAGTTGATGGTAAAATTTTATCATCGAATATTTGGTAAAACGACCACGCAAAGGGTCTCTCTCAGCATTTGACAATTAATGGATATCTTCCGGAAAGATAGAAAAGATGAACAATTCAACTTTAGTTAACAAACTTGGTCAATCGATTTGGTATGACAACATAGAACGAGAGATGCTTCGAGATGGCAGAATGAAATTGATGATTGAAGAAGGTCAGATTTTCGGAGTAACCTCTAACCCAAGTATTTTTGAAGCCGCGCTGAAAAACAGCGTTGCCTATGACGACGTGCTTCAATCACTTGCCTGGTCAGGGTTGAACAGCGAACAGGTTTATGCAGAACTCGTCAAAGAAGATATCCAGCAAGCTGCTGACTTGTTCCTGCCTCTTTACGAAGCAAGCGGCGGTCAGGAGGGATTTGTAAGTGTAGAAATCAATCCTCTTTACGCCTATGATGCCAAGAAATCAATTGAAGAAGGTCTTGCTCTTTGGGCACAAATTGATCGAAAAAACGTCATGATCAAAGTTCCAGCTACGGTTGAGGGTCTGGAAGTGATCACTGATCTGATAGCTGCGGGAATCAATGTTAATGCTACTTTGATTTTCTCCGTGGAACGATACGGGCAGGTCATTGACGCCTACTTGAGCGGATTGGAAAGGCGGATAACAAACCACCAACCAATCAATTCGATCGCGAGCGTGGCGTCCTTCTTCGTCTCGCGCATTGATACAGCCGTTGACCAATTGTTGGATGCTGTGATAGCCTCACCAAGCAAACTGACTCAAGAGGCTGCGAACACTAAAGGAAAAATCGCAGTTGCCAACGCCAAAATTGCCTACCAGGCTTACCTTGAACAGTTTTCGAGTGAACGCTTTTTGGTTTTACAACAGCGTGGAGCTAAACCTCAAAAACCTTTGTGGGCATCAACCGGCACGAAAGATCCGCAGTATTCTGACACTCTTTACGTAGATAATTTAATTGCCCCTGAGAGTGTCAACACGATTCCGCCGCAAACATTGGCGGCTTTCCTTGACCATGGTAAACCAAGGTTGACTATTGAAGAAAACCTTGAACAAGCTCGGTCGGATATGAAATTGTTGAAGAACCTTGAGATCGATATTGCGGCTGTAACAAAGCAATTGGAAGAGGAAGGCGTGCAAAAATTCAAGCAAGCCCATCTTGCACTGCTTGAAATCATTGAAGGCAAAAGGATCCGCTTAGTCCATGGCTTGAATGGATTGGCAAGCCATGTGGAAAGTGCACTTAAAAATGCAATGGAAGAAAAAGCAGTGAGTCGCATGTACGCTCACGATCCTCGTTATTGGACTGAGGATGAAAGTGGCTTTGAGGAAATACAGAATCGCTTAGGTTGGCTCGGCTTACCTTCTCAACAGCTTGCATTAATCCCGGAGTTAGAAACTTTTAGGGATGGACTTTTGGACGAAGGTTTTACGGACGCCTTTGTTCTTGGAATGGGCGGCTCTTCGCTGGCGCCAGAAGTCATTAGCCAGGCAATTGCCACCACGCTTGGACCTGGTAAGGGATTGAAGCTGCAGATCATCGATACAACCAACCCGGAAGAGATTGAATTCCGTTGTCAAGGCATAGATTTGACCAAAACGCTGTTCGTGGTTTCCAGTAAAAGTGGCGGCACCAGCGAGACACTCTCAGCGATGAAGTATTTTTGGTATGAGTTGGAAAGACTGGGTGTAAAACTTCCCGGTAACAATTTTGTAGCAATTACCGACCCCAACACCTCCCTCCAGCATCTGGCGGAATCCAAGAATTTCCGAAAGGTTTTCAATGCACGACCGGATGTTGGCGGTCGATATTCGGTTTTCACCCATTTTGGGCTGGTCCCAGCTGCCATCATGGGGGTTGACCTGCACCATTTCTTGAGTGAAGCGATTGAGGCTGAGAAACAGGGATTGGAAGCTGTCGCTTATCCAGCCAATGCCAATCTTTTGTTAGGCTTACTGATCGGTGAGGGTGCTAAAGCCGGCAAAGATAAGCTTACCTTCATAGCGGAAAGTTACACGGCACATCTGGTTCCCTGGTTGGAGCAATTGATCGCTGAAAGCAGTGGCAAAGAAGGAAAAGGTATTTTGCCGATTGAAGCCGAATCTCCATTACGAACGTTGGATTATCCTTCTGATCGTCTGTTTGTCTACCTTTCGGTGAATGGCGAAAAGCTTGAGCTTGCTTCAGCACTTACAAATAAAGGTTTCCCAGTGGTGGAGATTGCAGTCCAGGATCCTTATCAACTGGCAAAGGAATTTTACCGTTGGGAGTATGCCACAGCTGTCGCTTGTGCTTCAATGAAAGTGAACGCTTTCGATCAACCTAATGTCCAACTCAGCAAGACCATTACTAAAGAGGTAATCAGAGCCTACCAGGAGAAAGGACGCCTGGAAGACGGAACGCCGGTTTGGGAGAACAATGAGATTGCGGTATACGGCGATGTTGTGCCAGGTTTCGAAGATATTGATAACCTGAGTGAAATTCTGAAAGCATATGGTCAGACGGTCGGAGATAACGGTTACATCGCCCTTAACGCTTTCGTGGCTCGACTAGTCAAGAATGAGGATCTATTGCAGGGTTTGCGAACAATGCTGCTCAATCAGTTTAACAAGGCAACAACTCTCGGTTTTGGTCCCCGCTTCTTGCATTCCACAGGGCAACTGCACAAGGGTGGTCAAGAAGGCGGTCTCTTTATTACCTTTACCAAGGATAGTGCCATTGACTTTGAAATTCCAGGCGAGGGCATGAGTTTCGCCACCTTGCAGCGAGCCCAAGCTCTCGGAGACATTGAAGCCTTAAAACAAAAAGGGAAAAGAGTGATTCGAATCCATCTGAAATAGATTGGATGTTGTTATGAAATATTTGGGCATCGATCATGGAAACGTCAGGATTGGGGTGGCAATAAGCGACCCCACTGGTCTGCTGGCGCGCCCTTTGCGAATCGTGAAACACATTTCACGTCCTGAAGATGCTGCAGCTTTAGCCAAAATTGCCCGGGAGGAAGGTTGCCAGGCGATTGTCGTTGGGCTGCCACTGGATGCTGACGGTAGCCTGGGGTTTCGGGCAAGATCAGTGAAGCGCTTTATCGAAGAACTTCAGTGCCAGACCGATCTTTCGGTCATAGGATGGGATGAATCACATTCTACGCAGCACGCACTCCAGGCATCCATCTCACGGGGTGAAGGCAAGAAGAAACGCCAGGAGGCAATGGATGACCAGGCAGCAGCCATCATCCTCCAGGACTACCTCAACAATCATTATGAACAAGGTAACAACGAGGTGTATCCTTGACCCGCAAACGCAGGCAGGTGCCCTTCTTATTTTTGCTCTTTTTCCTGCTGGTAATAGGACTGGTTTTATTCATGATGTTTGCTGTCTATAAGAACGGCCTGGTTCTGGGCGCGCCGGGCAGCAATGTTAACACGCTCAATAATCTAAGATATTCAATTCGCCTTTTCAGAAACCTGGATTTGTTGCAGCAGCCGGTTGAATTTGCTGGTCAGTCCGAACGCAAATTTACAATTTCGAACAGTGACAGTGCCATAGATGTCTGTTACAAATTAGAATCTGAGCGGTTCGTCCTTTCTGCAGTTGGAACCTGTGATTTGTTGATTTACAAGGGCAGCGACCGAACGCTCAGTCCTGGCACCTACACCCTGAAAACTGGATTAAACGCAATCCAGGCCGCTGCCTTTATCGCAGATGGCACGAATCGCGACCTCCAGTTCACCATTTTTGCGGGGTGGAGGTTGGAAGAAATTGCTCGTGGTCTTGACCAGCTGGGTCTCGGCTTTAGTGGGAATGATTTTTTGACCTTAGCATACACTCCACCATCTCAGATTTCACAGGTAATTAACCTGCCTGCTCAGAGATCTCTGGAGGGCTACATGCATCCGGGTTTCTACAGCCTTAAACCGACTATCCCACTTGAGGAATTTGTAGCACAGTCGGTAAATAGAACCAAAGTGGTAATCGATGAAGCTGCTCAACTTTTAAACAATCAAAGCTCAAGCTTATCCACTGACCAACTGATCATATTGGCTTCGATCATCCAACGGGAAACGCTGGAAAGTACCGAGATGCCCACCATAGCCTCGGTTTTCTTCAACCGCCTGGCAATCGACATGAGATTGGAGACGGACCCGACCGTGCAGTATGCACTTGGTCTTGACCCGTTGACACAAACCTGGTGGAAATCACCGCTGACTTATGATGATTTGGCAGTGCAATCCGACTATAATACTTACCAGGCTCAAGGATTGCCACCTGGAGCAATTTCTAACCCAAGCCGAGAGGCAATTATGGCTGCCTTTAGCCCAACGCAAACTGGTTATTATTTCTTCCGTGCGAAATGCGATGGAAGTTTTACACATAATTTTGCTGTGACCTACGAAGAACACCTGGCAAACGGGTGTGAGTAAAGGAGAAATCATGATTGTTTTAGGTATTGATATCGGCGGTTCCGCCACCAAAGGTGCCCTGGTCGACACGGAAACGGGTCAACTTGTTTCAGAGCGTATTCGGCATAAGAGTGATAAGAGCAAGAAGCCTAAGGAAATTGTTAAGGATATCCAAAGAATTGCCAAAGAATTGAATTATTCTGGCATCATTGGCGTTGGTTTCCCTGGTATCGTAAAAAACGGCGTCATCAAAACATCTGCCAACATGCACAAAGATTGGATCGGCGCAAACCTTGCGAAAATGGTTGAAGATGAAACCGGGAACAAAGCTTTTGTACTGAACGACGCAGATGCAGCAGGCATGGCTGAGTTTCGCTTCGGCACGGAAGAAGCCCGTAATTCGAATGTTGTCATGTTTATTACTATTGGTACTGGGATTGGCACTGCCTTATTTGTTGAGGGAAAATTGCTGCAAAATACCGAGCTGGGACATATGTTACTTGGCAAATATGAAGTTGAGGAATATGCATCAGCAGCAGTCAAAACTCGTGAAAAATTGACATGGAAGCAATGGGCAGTTCGTTTCAACGAGGGCTTAAAGGCGTATGAGTTTTTATTCAGCCCAGATATTTTTATTTTGGGTGGTGGGGTCAGCGCACGATTCGACAAATTCTCGAAATATCTGACCGTTAAAACCAAGGTCATCCCGGCAAAGCTGGAAAACCTGGCAGGGATCATTGGTGCAGCGGTTGCTGCCCAAGAAAAACTTAAGTGATTTCTTAGAATTGAAAGGTAGAAGCAGGTATGAATCTATTGCCTGCTTTTTTTCTGTAATGAACAAGAATGACAAAGTAAGATCACCATATCTCCTTCTCGTCATTGGGATTTTCGCGGTCTCCACGGCTGCGATCCTGATCAAAACGGCGTTGGCTTTTGCCAGTCCGATCGCGGTGGCTTTTCATCGATTATTTTTTTCAGCTGTCATAGCAATCTTTATGCTATTAGTCACAAAAAGTAAAGAAAAATTCGCTTTCGACATCAAACTAATAGGTTTGCTTGCGCTTTCGGGCGTGTTTCTGGCTTTTCATTTCGCCTTGTGGACTTGGTCTTTAGACTTGGTTTCCGTCAATAGTTCCGTAATTTTTGTGACAACTTCTCCCTTGTGGGTGGGATTGCTATCGCCAATAGTCTTAAAAGAACGGGTCCCAGGGCGATTCTACTTGGGAGTTTTGTTTTCTTTCAGTGGCGGTCTGTTGATTGCGATCTTGGGAAACAACAATGGTGGCGTCAGCACCCTGCCAGGACTTTTAATGGCGCTTCTGAGTGCCTGGATGGTGGCTGGATATCTCTTGGTAGGCAGAAAAGTAGTCAGTAAAGTTTCGACAGAATTATATGTCAGCATTGTGTATTCGATTGCTGCTATTGTTCTGGCAGTTCTGCTATTAATAATTGAAAAAGGATATCAAACTTATTCACACAATATTTACCTGATCTTTTTACTTCTGGCACTTGTACCACAGACACTTGGACATACTTCCCTAAATCGAGCCCTAACGCGTTTGCCAGTTCAAATTGTCTCATTAGCACTTCTTTTTGAACCGATTGGGTCAAGCATTTTGGCTATTTTGTTCTTAAAAGAATTACCGTCAGCAGTTGAGATTGCTGGCGGTATTCTGATTTTGTTTGGATTGTTTATCGCCTTGAGCGCGAAACCTAGTGCGGCATGACCGCATCTCCGCGGTGAGCATTGAGCCATTGGGTATAGAGATTTTTTTCTTCTTTAGAAAGTCGGCTGTAAAGCAAATTCATGCGGCGAATTTTTGTGTTCAAGGAAGATGTCAGGGCATCCGATTGCATACGCCATTTCCAATTATCAGCAGTTGTACCTGGTATATTCATACGGGTATCCGCACCAAGACCAAGAAAATCCTGGATTGGAGCTACAGCATATTGGGCAACAGATTGCCATATGGCTCTGATCATCGCATCGGCAATCTCATTGGCCTGTTCAACATGCAAGTATTCCCGACAGAATTTTTGTTCTGATTCCAATGCATTGTCGTACCAACCGCGGGCTGTATTGTTATCGTGAGAGCCAGTGTACGCAAAACAGTGAATTGGATAGTGATGTGGAAGAAAATCGTCCTCCGGATCACCGGAGAATCCGAATTGCAAGATTTTCATACCCGGCAATTCAAAGCCATCCCGCAGGGATTCCACATCTTCTGTAATCACGCCCAGATCTTCGGCAATAATTGGAAGGGAAGGGAAATTCTGCTTTAATTCTGTGAACAATTCTATAGCCGGTCCGGGAATCCAATTACCTTCGATAGCAGTTGGATTGCCGAAGGGAACATGCCAGGCTGCTGCAAAACCTCTGAAGTGATCAAGACGAACTCTATCCACCAGTTCAAGCGTCGCTCCCAGGCGGGAAACCCACCACTCAAACTTAGTCACTAGGTGGTACTCCCAATCATAAAGTGGGTTGCCCCACAATTGACCGGTAGCTGAGAAATAATCTGGTGGTACCCCAGCAACAACCGTTGGATTCAGATTTTCATCCAACAGGAATAACTCAGGTCTTGCCCAGACATCAGAGCTATCAAGGGAGATTACAAACGGCATATCGCCAATAATTTCAACTTTCTTTTCGACTGCAAAAGCTTTTAAACGCAGCCACTGTCTGAAGAAAAGAAACTGGTTGAACTTGTGTTTTGAGATTTTGTCTGCTAGTGCTGTTTTGGCTTCTTCGATCGCATCAGTTTGCCTGGTCTTGAGTGGTTCAGGCCAGTCGACCCAAGGGTGTAATTCCTGGATTTCCTTGATTGCCATGAAGAGGGCATAATCCTCGAGCCACATATTTTTTTCTTCGCAGAATTTTTCAAACTCAGCTTTCAGCTTCAATGAGCCCTTCTTTGTGAATGCGTCAAAGGCTTTGTTAAGCAACAGCGTCTTCCACTCAATCACGGGACCATAATCAACATTGTCAAGCGGAAATTCGGGTCGCTCCTTTAAATCAGCGCTTGTGAGAAGTCCATCTTCCAGCAATAATATTGGGCTGACGATAAAAGGATTGCCGGCAAATGCTGAGAAACATTGATAGGGCGAATCTCCATAACCGGTTGGACCGAGGGGGAGGATCTGCCAAAGTTGGGTACCGCTTTTGCTCAAAAAATCAACCCAACGATACGCTTCAGGTCCAAGATCTCCGATACCATCGGGTCCTGGCAAACTGGTAGGGTGGAGCAATATGCCTGATTTTCTTTCTGCTTCCATAAAGTAAGTCCTTAATTAGAGTGATTTGTATACATCCAGGTATTTCTTTGCCGACGTCTTCCAGCAGAAATCAGTGGTCATGGCGTTCTTTTGCATTGCTTCCCAGGTATCTTGATCCTCAAAGATATCAAGAGCCAGGTTTAGGCTTTGGACCAGACCAGCTGTTGATTTCTCGTAATACAAGAACCCTGTAGCCGTGTCTGGATCGGCTGAGTAGTCACGGATTGAATCAATAAGCCCACCAGTGGCAGTTGCCACTGGAAGATTGCCATAACGCATCGCAAACATTTGGGACAGCCCGCATGGTTCGTAGAGCGAAGGCATAAGGAAAATATCACCTGAAGCATACAGAACTCTAGAAATCACGTCGTCATATTTGACGAAGCAGGCTACTCGATCAGGATGGGCTTGCGCCAGTTTGCGAGCTCTTTCTTCAAGATCAGGACTGCCAGAACCCAATAAGGCAAATTGCCAGGGACGGTCAAGCAACTGAGGTAGAGCATCCAGGATGGATGGAACGCCTTTTTGTTCTGAGAGACGAGTGACGATCGTCAACAGAGGGAGGTTCTCATTTACTTCAAAGTTGAGCGCTTTCTGTAGGTCGAGTTTATTCTGGACTCGTTCAGAAAGTTGTTCAACAGAAAAGTTATGCGAAATTGCTTCATCCTCAGCTGGGTTCCAGCGATCGTCATCGATACCATTCAAAATGCCCGTGACCTTATCGACATGCTTTTTGAGGTAATTCTCCATCCCGCATCCATATTCAGGGGTGAGAATTTCGCGGGAATACCCAGGAGAAACTGCAATAATTTTTTGTGCAGCTGCAATGCCCATTGGGAGCGGAGTGTATCTTGCCCAATCAGGCAGGTCAGGATCGTGGCTGGCAGTGAATCCAAGCTGGCTCATAGCTTCTTGTGAGCCCCAGCCATTGTATGGCAGATTATGAATCGAAAGAACAGTTTTCACGCCTGCATAGAAAGAATCATCTTTATAGGTTGTGACGAGAGCATGAGCGGCCAATGCCGTATGCCAGTCATTAGCATGCAAGATATCGATCTTCCAATCCAGGTAGCGCAACGCTTCGAGTAACGCCAGGGAAAAACTGGCGTACTTCAATCCATCCAACTGCCAGTCTCCGTGATAGACCGGTGAATCATGGTTTATGTATGGGTTATCGATCAGATAGACAGGCACTCCATCAATGTCCGAGATAAACAGCTCGCAGTCAATCTGCTGCGTATTGGCTTGAAAAGAGAAATCGCCAATCTTTTTTCTGGGTGGGTTCTTTGCTTTGATCACCGCATGAAATGGCATGATCGTGCGGATATCAATTTCATCTGAAAAGTTTTGTAAAAGCGAAGCTGGCAAGGCTCCGCCTACATCGCCCAGTCCGCCTACTTTCGCAAAAGGTGCGGCTTCTGCACTGGCAAACAAAACCTTAATTCTTCCGGTTTTGTCAATCATATTCACCTCAATTAGCTCTCATCCGATGCTCTACCATTTCAAGATAGTCTTGCGTTACAAGTTCGGGGTCAGAAACACCCAATTTTTTGAACAGATCATTGATCAGAGCTGATTTCTGGTCCGCGTCTTCCCGGCTCCAGGTACGGCTCTTGATTTCGAGGAATTTTCCCAGTTCGGGTTTCGTGAGCGTATCGAGATTGACAAAGAACTCAGTGCCCTCAAACTCGATCAGGTAACGCAGCCGGTCTTTTTCAATCTCAACTGTTTTTGTCGGCATGAAATACTCAGTGTAGAAACGCAGACTGTGTGTAGCAGGAGCAAAATAGCGAGACCTGGAAAGCAGTACATTTTGGGGATGATCACTATCTTCATCCATTCTTTCGCCGATAAGTGTCAAACGTGAACGCACGCTGGCAATTTTACCTTTATCATCCAAAAATTCGTCTTCACGGTAGCGCAAGCGACCGTTCTTATCGTCCTCAAACTCAAAATAAGTGTCATATTCGTGATAATGGCGTTTCCGTAGAACCTTGATACCCTGATTGTGTAAGGCGTCAATTATGGCGCTTCTATCATCGATCGGGACCTTTGCCTGTATCTCAAAACTCTCTTCTTCCGCTGCACCGCCAATGGCGATCAGCTTGGAGTGGACTGATTGTTCACGTCCACGTAAGAATTTATCGATGTTGTTAGCGACAACGCGGGCTTCAGCAATCAGTTCATCTTCATTGAGGGTAAGGAGCTGCCGTTCTCTCATCAACCATTTACCATTGACCATCACGTCGCTTACGTCTGTTGATTTGGCAGCGTAAATGATCTGGGCATAGACACTGTCAGGATTACGGTGAAAGCGGGGTTGATTATGAATACCGCTCAAATCAACAAGGATTAAATCGGCTCGTTTGCCAGGTTCAAGGCTGCCGGTGATATCGCCGATATGGATCGCTTTGGCACCAATACTGGTAGCCATAGCCAGAACTTGTTTGGCTGGCAAAACGGTGGGGTCTTCGGCAGTCGGCTTGGCAATAAAGCTGGCAAGTCGAATCTCTTCAAAGAAATCAAGGTCATTATTGGATGCCGTTCCGTCTGTTCCAATTCCGACATTGCATCCCAATTCCATCATTTTTGCGACCGGCGCAAAACCGGAAGCCAGCTTCAGGTTTGATGAAGGGTTATGGGCAATACCTGAACCGGCATGCATCAATGAGCGGATCTCGCCCTGATCAATGTGAACACAGTGGGCCGCAACCAGGCGGGTATCGAGCATCCCAAATCTTCTAATATATGGGACAACCGGTATTCCATGCTCGTTGCGCACGTTTACAACTTCATCGGCTGTCTCAGAAACGTGGAAATGCACGATTGTATTGGTGTCCTGTGCCAATTTTACACAAGCAGTCAATACATCCGGGGTACAGGTATAGACTGCATGCGGAGCGATTGCAGGGACAATCAAGGAGTGCCCTTTCCATTTATCGATCAAAGCACGGCAGTGATCCAGTGCTTCTTCAAATGAGCTGGAATCGGGGGAGGGGAATTTCATAACGGTCTGCCCAACTACTGCGCGCATACCAACTTCAGCAGCTGCTTCTGCCACGTCGTCTTCGAAGTAGTACATGTCATTGAAGGTGGTTACACCTGACCGGATCAATTCTGCGCAAGCAATTTTTGTTCCAAGACGGACAAATTCCGGTGAAACGAATTCTCTTTCGACTGGCATCATATAACCCATCAGCCAGACATCCAGGCGAAGGTCATCAGCTAAACCACGCAGAAGAGTCATGGGAACATGTGTGTGGGTGTTGACAAAACCAGGCATCAGTACTTTGCCATCACAATCGATCACTTCTTTTGCTTCATACTTTTCAAGTATGGATTCGTGAGTACCAACCTCGATGATTTTGTCACCCAGTAGTGCAACAGCACCGGGTTCATGGATGGTGTAGGAGGAATCCATTGTCAAAACAATGGCATTTTTTAAAATGGTATCAATGCTTATCATATTAATCCTTTCAATTTTTTCAGCCTTGTGCGAATCTGATCGAGGCCGACATTGAGAGCCCAACGGGCAGCATCTCCGGGAGGTCCACTATAAATACGCTGATACACTTCTATGTTTTTATTATCCAACAAAGCTACATATAGTTCCAGATGTTCGTCCTTGGGTGTTAACATGATGCCCAGGACAAAATCAGCTTGTTTTTTATTGCGGTACTCATGCATAAGTGTCTTAAATGTCTCGTGGGTGATATCAACATCCAGGAGTTGGCCGGACAAGGATTCGGGTGATAGATGTTCGGCTAAAGAGTTAAATATCAATCCTTCTGTACCAACCTCAAGGACGCAAAGCTCAAGATTTTGCTCAACCAGGTCATCTGAAACCACCGATTGGATGGTCTCTTCGTTTTCTCCGTAGATATAATCTGAAAGTTTTTCACGGATTTCCTGCAAAACTGGTTCCATCATGCGCTGAGCTTCTTCTGTTGAGCGGGCTTTTGCAGTCACCCTGACATCGGTTTGACCAGGATGCGCCAACAAACCAACAGTAGGATTGCTCAGTTTTTCCATCTCGCCGATAATCTCGTCAATACTGGATTCACCCAGAGAAACTGTGTGGACAACCCAAGGTAGAATTATTTCATCTTCCAGTCGGTAACGCTTTTTAAGGTAATCGACCACGAAGGTTTTCATGATGTGTTCCATCTCACGTGGAACGCCCGGAAGTGCTATCAAGGTCTTGACACCTAACTCCACTGCAAAAGCTGGGGCAGTGCCAACGTCATTGCGTATAGCTATCGAATTTGCAGGAATGTATGCCTGGCGTTTATTATTTTCAGTTGGGGTACGGTTGAAATAGTTAAAACGCTCTAGGATCTGATCCCATAATTCTTGTTCAAAGACCAGTCCCACGTTGAAAGTATCTGCTACTGCCTGACGAGTAGGGTCATCGACCGTTGGTCCAAGCCCGCCCGTTGTGATAACCACGTCAGCACGCATCAGCGCTTCCTGCAGGGTTGCAGTGATGCGTTTCATATTGTCACCGACAGTCGTAAGCCGATAGAGATCGACGCCGATGTCCCGTAATGCACGGGCGATGTAACGGGAGTTAGTGTCTTGAATTTCACCTAAAAGTAGTTCGGTACCGATAGTTACGATTTCTGCTACAGCCATTGAATTCCTTTTGGAAGTTTTTATGCCCCACACAGGGATAGTTTGTTTATTTTATCTTAAAATCAATTATCTTTGTCCGTTTCAGAACCTTAAGCTGCAAGTTCAACGAGGTTATACTACTGGTATGAGCACAGACAAGCATTATCGCAAGAAATTGGGCGCTTGGGGTGAGACCCTGGCTTCTGATTATTTATCAAAAAAAGGTTACGAGCTGCTCGAAAAGAATTATCACACCCGTTATGGTGAAATCGATCTGATAATGAAGATCGGCGGTCAACTGGTTGCGGTGGAAGTCAAGACGCGTAAGTCGTCTACTTTTGGTATTGCCGAAGACAGCATCACCCGAAAGAAATATGAGGCGATTCAGTCAACAATGTTTGTCTACCTTGAAAGTCACCCTGAGCTGGGCACTGAATGGCAATTGGATATTTTGGTAATTGAAACGGATTTACCTGGAAAAACCCAAATTATCCACTATGAGAACGTTTATCTGGATTATTTGAATGGTTGAGACTAAACCTAAGTTGATCATGCTGGTAGGACCAACCGGTTCTGGGAAAACCGGATTGGCTATTCAACTGGCAAAGGCACTGGACACAGAAATCATCTCGGCGGATTCCCGCTATCTTTATCGTCAATTGAATATTGGCACTGCTAAGCCAACCGAAGATGAGTTAGCCCATGTGCGGCATCACCTCATCAATTGTGCGGATTTGGATATACCATGGAGTATCGGTGATTACAAAAACGAATCGGAAAAATTAATCCGCAAGCTAAATGATGATGGGAAAATACCGATCCTCACCGGTGGAACCGGTCAATATATCCGGGCGATCAGGCAGAATTGGCAGATCCCGGAACTTGAAGCCGATGACCGAATGCGAGATGTGCTGGATGCGATTGGTGGAAGGATCGGCTTTGAGAAGTTACATGAGAAATTGCAGCTACTGGACCCGGAAGCGGCTGGTTTTATCGATTACCGCAACCATCGTCGCACTGTGCGGGCACTTGAGGTAATTTTCAAAACCGGAGTCCGTTTTTCCCAAATACGGTCCAAAGGAGAGCCGCCTTTTGACACTTTGATCATCGGGCTGGAATGGCAACGGAAAGAGCTATATCAACGAATTGACGAGCGCATTGAGCAAATGCTGGATGCGGGTTTCGTTGAGGAAGTTCGCGAACTTATCGAAAAGGGCTACAAAGACGCATTGCAGAAAATGGGAGTGATCGGTTACAGTGAATTGATAACCTTTTTGGATGGTGAAATTAACCTGGAAGAGGCGAAAATGTTGATCAAACGCAACACCCGCAAGTACGTCCGCCGGCAGGTGAATTGGTTCAAGCCTATCGATCCGGAAATTTATTGGTTAAATGCACAAGATCCAGACATCTTACAAAAAATGTTGGATCTTGTGAGGACTAAATTCGCAACGATTTAGATTGCGTCGAAATAGGGGATGCCCTGATTCTTTTCGTTAGGTGACGGGAAGAGCTGTTCAAACTCCTCTTTCGAAAGCGTTTCCACTTCCAATAATTTTTCAGAAATTTCGATCAATTTTTCTTTATACTGAGTCAAAATGTCTTTAGCAGCGGCATAGGCTGATTCGACCAGGTTGTGCACTTCTTCATCAATTGTTTGAGCTACCAACTCTGAGTAATCACGTTGTTCGGAAATTTCCCGACCAAGAAAGACCAGTTCTTCTTTTTGACCATAAACCATTGGACCAAGTTTATCGCTCATGCCCAGGCGGGTGACCATACGGCGTGCCAGTTTGGTTACTCTTTCGATATCATTGGATGCTCCGGAAGTAATATCACTAAACATGATTTCTTCGGCAGCCCGACCACCAAGCATGGTGGACATTTCAGCAAGGAGCATCTTTTTGGATTCCAAATATTGATCTTCAAGAGGAAGGGAGAGGGTAAAACCACCAGCCATTCCACGAGATATTATCGATACTTTTTGCACCGGGTTGGCTTCTGGTAACACGCTGGTTACGATTGCATGACCAACCTCATGATAAGCTATGATTTTCTTTTCCTTTGGATTCATCAACTGACTCTTGCGTTCCGGACCAGCAATAACGCGCTCAATCGATTCCTCAAACTCATCGCGGGTAATGATTTTCTTATTACGCCGGGCAGCAAGGATTGCCGATTCGTTGACCAGGTTTTCCAAGTCAGCGCCCACAAATCCAGGGGTTGAGCGAGCAATTTCACCAAGATCAACACTGGAATCGATTGGCTTACCCTTCGCATGCACTTTAAGTATGGCTTCGCGACCGTTTTTATCGGGCTTGTCCAGCATGACGCGGCGGTCAAAGCGACCAGGACGCAGCAGGGCAGGGTCCAGGATGTCAGGCCGGTTTGTTGCAGCGATGACGATCACGTTAGTATCAGTCCCAAAACCATCCATTTCGACCAGAAGTTGGTTGAGGGTCTGTTCTCGTTCGTCATGGCTTCCGCCAAGTCCAGCTCCACGATGACGACCTACAGCATCAATTTCATCAACAAACACGATACAAGGGGAGTGCTTCTTGGCTTCGTCAAAGAGATCTCGTACCCGACTGGCACCTACGCCCACAAACATTTCAACAAATTCGGAACCCGAAATTGAGAAGAATGGCACGCCAGCCTCACCAGAAACGGCTTTTGCCATCAAGGTTTTGCCAGTACCTGGTGAACCTACCAGCAAAACGCCTTTGGGAATGCGAGCTCCAAGCGCAATAAACTTCTGTGGTTCTTTGAGAAACTCAACCACTTCCTGTAGCTCTTCTTTGGCTTCATCCACACCGGCTACATCAGCGAAAGTTACTGTGGGGTGTTCACCTGTCAGCATCTTTGCCCGCGATTTACCAAAAGACATGGCTGCGTTATTGGAGCCCTGAGCCTGGCGAATGAAGAAAAAGAACACAAATGCCATCAAGATAAATGGCAGGAAGTTGATTAATAAAGTAGCTGCATTTGCCCAAAATCCAGGCAAAACTACTTCAATTTTGAGATTTGGGTCCCGCAATTTTTCTGGTGAAACGCCAAGCAAAATCAGTTCTTCAATTAAACTTGAATTTGGATCTTTAGCGGTGGTGGTTGCAGCTCTATTGGTTACATCACGATAGGTAACAAAGATGTCATCGCCTTCGATTTCGATTTTCCCTACCAGGTCAGCTTCGATATCAGCCGCGAGCTGATTGATCGGGATTGGCTGAGTTCCAAAAGCCTGTTCCTGGAAGCCATAAAAAACCATCGCGACGATGGAAAATAGCAAAAGTGCCGAAATGAAAAAAGATTGATTACGAGATTTCAATACTACCTCCGTTCAGCGGGTATTTCCGCTGAATTAAAATTATACCAACAAGCCTAAACGAATTGTTTTGTTGAATAGGGAGAAGAGTCTATTTCTGATGATTCTCTGATATTAACTCAACGCATCTAGCTCATGGCAACGCCCGCAGCCAATGTTGGGATCGCGAACCAGCTCGTGCGATTTTGAACACCAGGCTTTTACCTTGATTCGCTTTTTGAAAAGAAAGTTTCCGATAAATACAGAGTAAACCAGGTTCTGACAGGAATTGTGACGTAAATAATCGGGCAATGGGCAGTCAGAACAAAGCTGGGAGGTCCAGCTTTTCTTATCCTCTGGGCTGCTCATAGCCCGGCATTCTTCAAAATTGCGACCGCGATAATAATCTCCATAAAAGAATTTACATTCGCGTCCGTCTGGTACTCTCATCAATAATCACGCTATCCTAAACGCGGGTTAAGTAATCCCCGGTGCGGGTATCTACCCGGATTGTGTCGCCTAAATTGACAAAAGCAGGAACCTGGACCTTCAAACCAGTGTCAGTGACAACATGTTTGGTCAGGCCTGTAGCTGTGTTACCGCGTGCAGCTGGCTCGGCTTCGGTAACTTCGAGATCAACTGTAGTGGGTAATTCGATGTCCAAGGGCTCGTTACCAAAATAGGTTAATTTGACATCCATATTTTCTTTAAGAAAACCTTCATACTCAGTCACCAAAGAGCCGGGAACTGCTGGCTGTTCAAAATTGTCCATATCCATAAAGTAGAAGAAATTTTCATCCCGGTAAAGATACTGAACGTTGTGATAATCCAGGCGAATATCCTGGACGCGATCACTGGATATAAAGGTCATTTCCAGTGTTGTACCTTTCCGCAAATCGCGGGCTTTGATTCGGATAGTGGCACTGCCTCGTCCAGGTTTGTTGTGTGAATATTCCAATACTTTGTAAAGGCTGCCGTCCTGCGTGAACGTTACACCTTTTCTTAACTCATTTACTTCGATCATATAAAACCTCTTTCGTGCTTGAAACTAAGCGCACGAATTATAGCGCAAGTATGGAAGCTTTACAATCTTTTCAAGTACAGCCATTTGTTTATCTCCAATTAATTGGTTTGTGTGTATCCTGTTTTGTGATTTTCGGTTATAACAACTGCATTATGGCAAGTATTCAACCATAGCTGGAGGCTTTATGCTCGAAATTTTGGATGTAAACAGTAAATCTCTTCAAAAGGAATTTGTTGATTTTCAATACAAACTTTACGAAGACTGTCCGCAATTCGTTCCCCCGTTCAGATCAGACATTTTTATGATGATGAACAAAAAGAAACACCCATTTTACGATCACTCTGATTCGGATTTTTTCATTGCGAAGCGAGATAGCAAGGTCGTTGGCAAAATTGCAGCTTTGGAAAACAAGCCTTTCAACGAGTATCACCAATGCAAAGACAGCGAGTTCTATCTTTTTGATTGTATCGATGACCAGGAAGTTGCCAATGCTCTATTTGATAAGGTGAGCGATTGGGCTCGCGCAAGAGGGCTAAACCGCATTGTCGGACCAAAAGGTTATGGTCCGTTGGACGGATATGGCATCCAGGTTGAGGGATTTGAACACCGCCAAATGATGAACATGATGAATTACAACTACCCTTATTATCAAAAACTGGCTGAAGCCTATGGGTTTGAAAAAGAGGTGGACTTTGTCTCCAGTTTCCTGGCTCCACAAGATTACGTTCTGCCAGAAAAGATCAGCAAAGCAGTCGATATCGTTAAGAAACGCGGAAAATTAAAGGTAATGCACTTTACCAATAAAAAACAAATCTTGGAATGCAAATACAAGTTGAAAGAAGCTTATAACCGCGCTTTTATTCATAACTGGGAGTACTATCCTCTTTCAGATCGAGAATTGGATTATGCCGTGGACAATGCGATTCAGTTTGTCATACCGGAATTGCTCAAACTAATCCAGAACGATAAGGACGAAGTTGTTGGTTTTGTGCTCCCATTCCCAGACGCTTCTGCGGCAATGCAAAAAAATAAAGGTCGATTAGGTCCAATCGGAATCATTCGTCTGCTACGGGAATTAAAAACTACTCAATGGCTGGACTTTAATGGCATCGGTATCTTACCCGAATACCAGGGCATGGGCGGCAACGCCTTAGTCATGGATTCATTGTTAAGAGCAGCGCAAGCCAACAAACGATATATTTACTCCGAATTGACTCAGGTTGCCGAAACTGCTGTCCAGATGCGTAAAGATCTGGATAATCTAGGCGTGAAGTATTACAAAAACCATCGAGTTTACAAAAAGAGTCTTGACTGAGTGGATTTGATTAAACGAAAAACTGCTGAACTCCAGCAGTTTTTCGTTATTAACAGTAAAATATATAAGGAGCGGGTGATGGGATTCGAACCCACGAATGTTAGCTTGGGAAGCTAATGCCTTACCACTTGGCAACACCCGCGTGAGGTCATTATTTTACACTGTTTTTAGTTTCTTGGTAGAGAAATATGCCCAAAAAAGCAACCACCGAAGCAGAACAATTTGTCAAAGGCAGAAAGAATTCATTTCTTGCGGCATTTCAAGGGCTGGCGTTTGTTCTAAGAACCCAAAGAAATGCTTGGATCCACCTCACAATTACCATCATAGTGATTGGAATCAGTATTTTTCTGCATCTTGAAATCAGTGAATGGATCACGCTTTTATTGGTTATCGGCTTAGTCTGGTTGGCCGAATTCTTTAATACTGCTTTCGAAGTGGTTGTTGATCTGGCAAGCCCTGAAATTCATCCTTTAGCAAAAATTAGTAAAGATGTTGGTGCTGCCTCTGTGCTGATCGCTGCTGCTTTGGCTGTTATCATCGGAATTTTGATTCTTGGACCTGCAATCTTAGAAAAATTTAATATAATTGGTTAATCTTTGCTGTTGTAAATTAAAAAGAAAACTGTATACTTACTCAATATAAACTATTGAACTTATTGGAGAAAAAATGTTTGAAGAACCTATTAATGTTACTGATGCCGCTTTTGAAAAGACTGTCCTGGAGAATGCACTTCCAGTCATCGTCGATTTTTGGGCTCCATGGTGTGGTCCTTGTCGTATGGTAGCGCCAATTCTAGACAAAGTTGCCAAAGAATATGCCGGCAAACTGATCGTCGCCAAGGTAAACACTGACGAGAATCAAGAATGGGCAGGAAAATTTGGCGTGCAGGGTATTCCTACCATGCTTATGCTCAAAGATGGCAAAATCATTCATCGCCAGGTGGGGGCGTTGCCAGAAGCCATGTTGAAAGATACTGTCAATCAATTTTTGGAAGTTGCCCAGGGCGGGTAAAACCAGAACCACGAAAAAGAGCCGCAATTTTGCGGCTCTTTTTGATCTAGCTAAAACTGTTCTAAGCTTCTGTTGTCACAGTACGTTTACGGACGATATCCGCACCAAGCAGCTGAAGTTTTTCATCAATACGCTCATAACCTCTATCAATTTGCCCTACATTGCGTATAGTAGATTCGCCTTTTGCTGAGAGGGCTGCCAGGACCAGTGCGATACCTGCACGAATATCCGGGCTGTCGAGCTTTTCAGCATTTAGTCGGGTTGGTCCATTGACAATACACCGATGCGGGTCACACAAAACGACCTGCGCGCCCATCGAGACAAGTTTATCAATAAAGAACATTCTGCTGGGATACATCCAATCGTGAAAGAGGATCGTTCCCTTTGATTGAGTGGCAATCACAATGGCAATGCTCATCAAATCAGTAGGGAAGGCTGGCCAGGGCATGACGCTGATCTCAGGAATCGCATTGCCCAGGTCTGGCTGGATAACAAGTTTTTGGTTGGAGGGCACGATAATATCATCCCCTTCAAAGATCATCTCAACACCAAGCCTGCCCAGTACCAATTGGATCATCCGCAGGTATTCGACCCCCGCATCCTTGATGCGGATTTCACCACCGGTTACCACAGTCGCACCGACGAAACTGATCACTTCCAGATAATCAGGTCCGATGGTGAATTCTGCACCGTGCAGATCTTCGACTCCCTCAACACACAGTACATTAGAGCCGATGTTGTCGATTTTGGCACCCATTGCGTTTAACAGTTGGCAAAGCTGTTGGATATGAGGCTCTGAAGCAGCATTTCGAATATGGGTAGTGCCTTTTGCCAGTGCTGCCGCCATAATCGTATTTTCAGTAGCTGTAACGCTGGCTTCATCGAGGAGAATATCAGCACCAACCAGACCATCGGTGGAAAAGTCGAAGGAATCTTCGTAAATAAATGTAGCACCCAGCTTTTCAAGAGCAAGAATATGGGTGTCTACCCGCCTGCGACCAATTACATCACCACCGGGAGGAGGCAGCTTGATGCCATGATATCGAGCTGTCATAGGTCCTGCCAGCAAAATAGAGGCTCTTATTTGCCTGCAAAGGTCCGGGTCAAGATCACCTGGTGTGATATTGGAAGCCTGTATTGTCCAGGTGGAGGTCAAAATATCTTTCGTGATGGTAACACCAAGGCTTTGTAATAACTTAGCCATTGTGCGAGTATCCTGGATATCCGGCATATTATGAAGCACTACCGGTTCTGTTGTGAGAAGGCAAGCCGCCATCAATGGTAGAGCAGCATTCTTATTCCCAGAAGGTCGCATTGTCCCTCGAAGAGGCGTCCCCCCTTTGATTATGAACTTATCCATTCGTACCTCCTTGGTAGCAATCAGCCAATGATTGGTCCTGAAGCTGAAACTTCGGGACCGACGTTGCTCTCATATTTTTTGAAATTTTCGATAAATTTTTGGGCAAGTGCTTTGGCTTCAATTTCGTATTGCGCGCGATCAGCCCAGGAAAGCTCAGGATTAAGAATTTCATTTGGAACACCAGGGACTTCATCTGGTATTGCAATATTAAAAATCGGGTGAAGGTGCGTCGGAATGTCATC
Source organism: uncultured Anaerolineaceae bacterium (assembly GCA_964507335.1). Classification (GTDB taxonomy): domain Bacteria; phylum Chloroflexota; class Anaerolineae; order Anaerolineales; family Anaerolineaceae; genus Mesolinea. The sequence goes on from CAZDPK010000001.1 coordinate 69,710, forward strand.
CAGTTCACCCTTCAAAGCAGCACTGATCATAGCCCTGGTCAGAGGAAGTTTGATTCGTTCGCCAACGCCAAAGCCACCCCCAGACCAACCTGTGTTCAGAAGCCAAACATGGGTGCCATGTTTTTCAAGCTTTTCTGCCAGAAGTTTTGCATAGACTGTTGGTTTAAGGGGTAGGAAAGGAGCACCGAAACAAGTAGAGAAAGTAGCCTGAGGTTTGTCGCCTATTCCGCGTTCTGTTCCGGCCAGTTTGGAAGTGTAACCGCTCAAAAAGTAAAACATTGCCTGTTCCTTGGTAAGTCTAGCCAGGGGAGGCAGGACGCCAAAGGCATCAGCAGTAAGGAAGAAAATATTCTGCGGTTGTCCGCCCATCCCCCCGGGGGCATAATTGCTGATAAAGGTCAACGGATAGGATGCACGAGTATTTTCGGTAATCGTATCAGCATTAAAATCTGGGTGGTTGTTCTCATCCATTGGTACATTTTCGAGCAACGCTCCAAACCGGTTGATCGCTGACCAAACCAGGGGTTCGTATTTGGGGTTCAGACGAATTGTTTTAGCGTAGCAGCCACCCTCAAAATTAAAAATACCGTTATCGCTCCAACCATGTTCATCATCGCCAATTAACGCACGTGTTTCGTCGGACGAAAGGGTGGTTTTTCCAGTACCACTTAGACCAAAGAACAAGGCAACATCACCTTTTTCGCCGATATTTGCAGAACAATGGAGAGAGAGGATATCGCGCTTTGGCAAAATGTAGTTCATCAAGGTGAAGACTGATTTCTTGATCTCACCGGCGTATCGGGTATTGCCAATCAGTACCAACTTTTTATCGAAATCCATTGCTACCATGGCAGGTGAGCGCAACCCGTCGGCAGCTGGGTCACCGACAAAATGAGAGGAGACTAAAAGCGTGAAATCTGGGTCAGCATGAAGCTCTTGGCTATCATCGGCAATAAACATATTGGCAGCAGCCATATTCTGCCATGCCAGGTTGGTGATAACCCGGATTCGGATGGCATTTGCGGGATCAGCTCCTGCTAAAACATCTCGTACATAGAGCGTGCCGCCTTGAAGTGAGGCTACAATTTTTTCTTTGAGCCGAGCGAAATTCTCAGAAGACATTGCTTCTGTGCCAGAGGCAAACCAGAGATCAGGATCGCCATTTTCAACCAAATACTTATCGTTGGGAGAGCGACCGGTAAATGGTGAGGTATTTACAACCAATGCGCCTGTGTCTGCCAGCTGCGATTCACCATTTTTTAGCGACTCACTGACGAGTCCCGGTATATTCAGGTTGTATTTTACATGTTGCAAATTACTCAAGCCTAATTTCTCTAGCTCGGCTCTCAACACCTCGTTAGTTTGGTTCATGATTAGATCAGTATTCTCCTTTATTGACTGTGAAATAAGATAAATGCAGGTTTCCCATAGATTGATGAGGAGAAATCTGTCATTTGCATAGGCGGGAAGTATCCACGTGAAGCCATGCCTGAAATCCACCCTCGGGATGAGATCGCATTAAGATAGGCAGAATAGAATTGGGTTTGGGCATCCAGGTTGACGTTATTGCTGCTGTAGGTCATGTTTGTACTGCTGATGATGGAGCTCGAGTTTCGGCTTGCACTTAAGTCTGCAGTCGTGAATGATGCCCCATTCAAACCAAAATAGACTGGTTTTTGCTGCAATTCGTAAAAACCGTATACAACACTGTCAAAGAAACCTCCGACCGAATCAGTTGTATAGGCGCCCGAGTTGATAAAATCTGAATTGAAGAGAAGGTAGAAACCCTGCGATTTTTCGTAGAAAGAGTAAGTGGACAAAGTTTCGGATCCAACTCCCTGGGCTAACAAGACCTGACCTTCGTAGTATTCGTCAGTCTTGGTTAACAAGTCGGTCCAGATCTTTTCACTTGTTTTTGGTGTACCAAAATTTTCGCCGACGGTTTCCATTGCTCCCGGAAAGGTGTTGGCAACATCAGGACCACCCAGGATGAGGTGATCCGCCTTGATTGTGGTAGCAAGTTTGATGGTATGCATGACCATTCGTTCATATTCTGCATACCACTGTTGCCACCAGATCATCGATTTAAGTGAATTAGACCACCAGCTGCCAGCATCAGAAGGGAAGATCAGTTGTGGATAAAGAGCTACTTTAAAACCGGCTTCACGAGCCGTCATGGCAATTTTGTTCAGCTCTGAAGATGGCATAGTGATCAAAGGATCGCTGTCAATGAATGGCAAATCCTTGTTGATCCCTACTTTCCAGGTTGGGGTCAATATTAGCCAATTGAATCCATTTTCCTTGAGCTGATCGACCACTCCATAGAAAGCACTCAAGTACTTCGATGAAAAAGATGGGTCGAGTTCGACACCAACCAGTGCTTCCGGATCGAAACTCACTGGTGAGTATGCGGAGCTAACTTGCGCAGATGGATCCCACATCCTCCAAGCGTCGATTGTATCCCGAACCTCAGTGGTTGTGCCAACAGTGAAGGATCTTGGGGTCGTGTTGGGATAGCTCTCTTCACCCAGGCTGCAATCAGCATTACGGCAATAACGATAAATGACGGATTCTCCACTCAACGAACGAGGATTGTAGACCAGCATCCACTGGTCGTTTCCCATCGGCCACATTGGGATCGGATTGCTCCATGAACCCAGGTTAAACTGAATGTAAGTCTGGTCAGCAGCGGAATTATTACTTGGTGTAGTTGCGAAAAAAGACATTGGGCTTTGCTGCTGAACTCGCCAGGTCGAGACGGAATCCTCAATAATCATATCCTTGTCAGGTACGATAAATTCGCGAACATACCTGCTTCCATCCTGACCGCGTTCGTTATTAATTACAGCATCGCCAAGGGTATATTGATAACGTATTGAACTGCCAGAATACAGATTGATTTGCGAAACATAATTTCCATTGGCATCACGAGCCATCAAAGGCATATTGACTGCCTGTACACCTGATCCCGCGAGCATATCCGAAAAGGTCTGACCTAACTGACGCAAATTGCCAGCGATTCTGACAGGTGCGCCAACGGCTTCGTTAGGCGGCGTCATCACGAAAGTTAATGTGACCACAGGCAAGGGCGTCATGCGGATAATTGCCAGGGTTGCCAGGTTCTCAACCATATTGACTTCTTGCTGAAAGCTCAGATAACTTCCATCAGCAAGTGTGGCTACCAAATTGTGTTTGCCTACTGGCAAGCCTCGAATGAAAAATCTGCCGTTCATGTCTGTTAGTGCTGTCTTTCCGGCAACGTTTATCAGGACATCTGCCAATGGGGCTTCGGTTTCGTCGTCAGCAATTGCTCCATTTAAATCTACGAGGGGTCCGTTATACGGAGCTTCAGGCCAGCCAGCAATAGTGTCGTTTACCACGAGGTTCTCACGAACAACGATCAGCCTGAAAGGCAAAGCAGAACCATCCGTCTGAGTTTCATTGACTTCGATTGGATGTGTAAGGGTATACCGGTACGCTATCGTTGAGCCTTGGGGCAGCATGGCATTCAATCGGAATCCATTTTCAGTTTTTTCGAGAACGTACCGTTCAAGGTTGTGGTTTACTCCAGATACCAGGTCTAGAATATCAAGAGAGATTTCATCTTCTTCGGAAATTTTTTGAAAAGGGTAGGCAATGAATTCAACATTTACCAGCTTCGTTGGTGAAACCTCAGAAGGCAAGTTAGCAAGTACCAGTGAATTTTCAGGATCTTTTTGTTGAAAGCTCAACGCGCAGCCAGACAGCATTCCCAATCCAATTGTCAGGCTAACAATTACGCGCAATAGGGTAGTTTTTTGAATCACTTACTCCCCATCATTCTTGTTTGATTGAATGATATAGTCCAAATTAGATGCCAGGCTTCCAAGAACGCCATTGACAAACCGGGGAGTAGAATCAGTGCCGAACATTTTTGCCAGTTCAACTGCTTCGTTGATCCCAACCTTTAGAGGAGTTTTTTGATAAAAAGCAACTTCCCAAAGCGCCATTCGCAAAATATTCCGATCTACAATTGCCACTTGATCCAGAGGCCATTCGGGGGCATGCTCGCTGATCAATTTGTCCAGAGTCAGCGTGTTTTCTCGCACACCTGAGATTAATAGACGGGCAAATTCGAATTGACTTTCGTCCAGTTTTAGATCCAGCGACCTTTCATCGAGGACATCGCCCAGTAAGTGGTCTGTCATGTCCAGCTCAAAAAGAACTTGCAGTGCAACTATTCTTGCCCGTGTACGCGATTTCATTATTCTCTATGCTTCAATATCTACATCGATGATGTGTACATTGACGGCAGCAACTTCCATGCCAACCATCTCGGTTAATGCTCGCTTAACCTTTTGTTGGATTTTTTCAGCAACTAGCCGGGCATTATGATCGCTGCTGATAATGATGTAAAGATCAAGAAAAATGAGATCATCCTTTACTTCAACTTTTACACCCTCATTTTCCAGAGAGGAAAGTTGCTTGACATCAGCCATACGGCTCACGCCAGGAACTTCCAGAGTAGTAAGCTTTGCAATAGTGCTCAAAACTGTTGGCGCAATGGTCGTTTTGCCGATTTTATCGGCTGTTGGATTCTCTGATGGCTTATCAACCATTTTATTCTTCATCCTCTCCGGGTAAATACCCAGTTCGTAAAATACTGTACAGGACAATCTGGTCATCAGTCATATCGATTTGATCGTCTTCCTTTCGAACCGCTTCTATGACTTTTGGATAATCGACACCTTCAGGCCAACCCTGATCAAATGCATTGAGCGGATCGGGGTAGGTAGGTGCCAATGCTGAGGTTTTGAAACCCAGATTAGCCAGCGCTTTGTCAAAAGACTTGTTATGCTTGTCATACAGTTGAGTCCAGGCGTTCAGTATCGCTTTGACAACATGGGGATTCGTTTCGAATAATTTGTCGGAATCACGTACCAACATTCGTTTTGGTGCAGTCAGAGGATTACGAAAGCCGCTGACCTTCACTTCGCCTTTCAAAGTATCTGCCAATGCCTTACGAACCTCACTGCTATAGGCTGAAAAGTCAATCAAGACTTTTTCAATAATTTCTTGGCGAAACCATGCTTCAATATACACGTTGATCACGTGTAGAGGTTTAAGTTCGCTCATTTTTTTCCTTTCTCGAGGTCAATTTGACCAGGACTTACGGTTATTCTTCTTCGTCGTCGAGTTCGTCTTCTTCTTCTTCGACTTCCCAAAGGCTTTCAGTCTCTTCATCTTCATCCCAGGCTTCTATTTCCTCATCATCCCAATCGCCAATTGATTCTTCATCGTCGACGGGGCGGTATGTGAGGCATCCAGTATCTGGGCTAAGGTCAATTGCAGCTGCGCTACAGTAACGCTCATCCAGGAACAAGCAGTCAAGGTACTTACAGCGAATTTTTGTCATAATCTTCTCCATAATATGCTCGCATTTCGCTCGCATTTTACCTTAGACCTGAATAAGCGTAAAGCCAGTTCAGTGGTTCACCCAGGCCGGACACGGATAGCTTCTATCACATTAGGCAGATTTTCGAGTCTCGCCAACACACGGCTAAGCTGATTAATACTCGGAACTTCAAGCATAAGGTTGACCTTGACGACGTGCTGTCTGGTTGTCATGGAGAGATCTATCAGACGCACAGGCTCACTGGAGAGAACATTGGAAATATCGCTGACCAAACCCTGGCGATCATAGGCTGTAATTTGGAGGGGAACAGGGTAAGTTTGTTGGGCGATGCCCCAGTCTACTTTTATCAACCTTTCTGTATCCTTGATTCGCAAAGCATTAGGGCAATCCATGCGATGAATGGTCACACCTCGACCCCTGGTGACGTAACCAATAATTGGGTCGCCAGGCATTGGGTTACAACAGCGTGCGAACGTGTGGTCCATACGATTCAGCCCCATGACTGTCACCGTATCGTCTGCTTTAACCTTTCCAGGAGTTTCTATCACCAACTCTTCTGTTTTTAGCGTGTCAGCTTTTAGTTCACCAATCCTATTGACTAATTTTCCAATTGGAATATCACCACAACCGACCCCCACATACAGGTCGTCAATCGTCTTAACGATAAAGGTGCTCAGAAATTGATTTAGGTCAATATCATCCAACCCGAGCCGTTTAAACTCTTTTTCCACGAGAATTTTTCCATGTTCAAGGTTCTGATCACGGTCCTGCTGTTTGAACCATTGTTTAATCTTGGAGCGCGAACGGCTGGAACGAACCAGCCCAAGGTTCGGATTCAGCCAGTCACGACTTGGTCCACCTCGGTTAACCGTGAGAATCTCAACCTGGTCGCCAGTTTTCAGGCTGTAGTCGAGAGGAACCAGCTTGCCATTAATTTTTGCACCCCTACAGCGGTGGCCAATATCAGTATGCACCTGGTAAGCAAAATCGATTGGTGTGGATCCCTGAGGCAGGTCAACCACTTCCCCTTTAGGGGTGATCACGTACACACGATCCTTAAAAATATCGGTACGCATACCCTCGAGCAGCTCTTGGTTGTCGTCTACTTCCAAGCTCCAAGCAAGTAAACTGCGCATTGAACTTACTTTTTGTTCATATTTTCCAGATATATGCTGTTTGCCTTCCTTGTAACGCCAATGGGCAGCAACACCATATTCAGCATTCTGATGCATTTCCCCGGTTCGAATCTGAACTTCCAGGGGTTTGCCATCAGAATAGATCACTGCTGTGTGTAGTGATTGATAGTTATTTGGCTTTTTTGCAGCAATATAGTCGTCGAACTCACCTGGAATCGGGGCAAAATGGGTGTGGATAATTCCGAGCACTTTATAGCAGGTTTCAATATCATCTACAATCACGCGGACGGCTCTGAGATCACGGATACCATCGAAACTTTTTTCTTTATTCATCATTTTTCGATAAATCGAGTAAATATGCTTCGGTCTTCCAGTGATTTTGGATTTAATCTCTGATTTCAACAACAAGTCCTGAAGGGTTTCAATAATCTTATCGACTTCCTCCAGGCGTTTGGTTCGGCGCAGAGTAGTCAGGTTGTCTGCAATCTCTTTGTATTTTTCAGGATTGGTGTAACGAAAACCGAGATCTTCAAGTTCCCATTTCATCTGCCATATGCCAAGTCTGTTTGCTAAAGGAGCAAATATATCCAGTGTCTCCTGGGCGATTTTTTTCTGTCGGTCCGGAGGTAAAGCATTGAGTGTCCGCATATTTTGCAGGCGGCACGCAAGTTTGATCACAACGACCCTTACATCGTCGCCAATTGCCAGAAGCATTTTTCGCAAAATCTCAGCCAGGTCCTCGTTAAATTTCGTCGCTGTTGCAGCCGTGCTTTCCGCCAGTGGTTTTCTTTCATCAGGATGTTGATCGGCTCGTGAAATATATGAAAGGCTTGTTATCCGGGATACATCTTCGACAAAATGGGCAATTGCTTCGCCAAATTCATCCCGAAGTTGCTTTCCTGTAACATTACAGTCGACGATAACATCGTGTAAGAGTGCTGCAGCAACAATTTCGGGGATCGCATCCATCTCCTTCAAGATATTTGCGACACCAACAGAATGCGAGAAGTAAGGTTGTCCGTTTGCGCGGGTTTGCCCATGGTGGGCCTTTTCGGCAAAACGGTATGCCTTTTCTATCTGCTCGCGATCGGTGCGTGAATAGGCTTCAGGCAATTTGCTGAGGAATTGTTCAATTTCCATAATACTGTGTAATTGTAAGCGAAATCAGATCGTTTGATGCGCAGCAGTTATATAGTCAAGAGTCCTGACGAGTCTATATAGAATTAAAGGATTTCAATCTATTTTTGAAGTTCAGGATGACTATCGCTTACTTCAACATCTCTTTCGTATCAAAAGAACGGTCATAGCACATTCTTTGCAGACAATCTTTTTCAGCCTGGTTTAAGTCACCACATACCGCGTGGGTCAGCAATTGTGCTACACCTGGACCAAGCATGAAACCCTGACCACACGTCCCGGCACCAACCAGGTAGCCATCGATGCCATCCACCGTACCAATAATCGGGTTGCCATCAGGAGTCATTGGGTACGTACCGCGCCAAGTTCGGCGAACACGGATGTTCGCGAGAATGGGCATAAGTTCAACTAATCGCTTACAAGATTGGGGCAGGAAGGAACTGGTATTTTGAGTGAGGTTGCCCCAAATCTGAGGGGCAGGTGTCAGGCAAAAAATGATTTTCCCTGTGGGATGCTGATAAAAATAAAAATTATTCGAACCCGGATATTGGCGAATATCGACGATCATAGCATCAAACATGGGTTGAACCGGTTCGGTGATGCCGGCTTCGTGGGCATCGGGCTCAATAGGGATATCCACGCCAACCATCTGGGAAATCTTTCTCGACCATCCTCCAGCGGCATTGATGAAGGTATCGCAAGAATAGCTGCCTTTGTTGGTTTTGACTCCTTTTAATTTATTGCCGGTTACCATGACATCCGTGACTGCCTCATCAAAATGGAATTCGGCGCCTGCCAATTGGGCGTGTTTCCAGAAAGCAAAACAAGCCTTTAACGGTGACGCACTGCCATCGCCTGGTGAAAAAGTGCCTCCGAGCAAACCATCTGGGTTGAGATGAGGCGCGATCGTAAGATTTTCTTCTTTTCCGAGCCAATTGATATTTAGACCGAGGGCACGCTGTTGGTCTAATAGGCTTTTTAGCGTCGTTTCAATGCCATTGTTGTAGGCAACAAAGTTGTATCCACCGGAACGCCAATCGATATCATCACCATAGACTTCTTTCCAGGTTGAAAAAATATCTATTGAATTAGTACACAAGTAAATTTTAGAAGGATCGGAATGGGTTGCCCGGATTCCTCCAATAGCATGTTTATTTGAGGCTTGACCGGGGCTGGCTAAGGCTTCAATAACTAACACCTTGAATCCTGCTTGAGCCAGGTACATGGCAGTGGGCGTTCCAATGGAACCAGCACCGGCAATGATTACATCATAAGTGTTGGTCTGGCTCATCGATTATTTCCTGCACTTTCATTTGAATATTCAATGAAATCTTTGGCGGGCACTTCCACAAAGGTTGGACGAATGGGTGGGTCAGTCACCTCAGATAGCGGGATACCTTCTGAGGCAAATATTCGCTTAATCAGGTTCAAGCAGGTTTTGCCTCCGCAAGAGCCCATACTGGCATGCGTAATGGCTTTAATTTGATTGATGTCCTTCACGCCGATTTTGATCAGCCTTCGGATTTCGCCTGCAGTGATTCTCTCACAGCGGCAAATATAAGAATCGTCTTCCAGGTCATCCAGAAATTCTGAATCTGGTTCAAACGCTTTCGACTTACTGGGTTGAATCACCCTAAAACCCGCTACGTGTTTGGAAATCGTAACTGGCACCTCAATACTTAAGAGTCGGGTACCATCTTTGTAGCCAGCAACTGTCTTAATCTTCTCAATCTTGAATTTGCCAAGGACGATACCATCTGTGTCTGTTACTTCTACTTCATTTCCTATAGAGATACCAGGATAATTTTGCTCTACTGGCAGGCTGACAAGGGCTGTTTGACTACGCTTGCGAAAATCAACCAGGCTGATAGCCAAACCTGGGCACACAGCCACACAGCGACCACAGGCAATACAATCGTCAGCCCGTTCTTCATCAAAATGGGGCAGGTGGCGAATATCCGCTTCGTCAATAAAAATCAAATCTTTTGGACAAACACTGGAACATGGATTGCACGGAATTTCCTGAACACAATGGAAAACTGGAAAGACGCCATCAAGCTTGTTGATATACGTTTCTGGCAAAACTATTCCGGGCCTAGATTTTAGTATATCTTCTGTCTCCAACCAGGATGTTGGTATATCCGGAAGATCTTTACCCAGTTTTTTTGCGATCTCATTTCCAACAATTTTGCCTGAAAAAATTGCAGCAGAAGCTTCCGCGATCTCGTTCGCATCCCCAGCTGAATAGACATTCATACCGACAGTTTTGGCAATCCGAAAAAACTCATCCACAGGTTCCAACCCAACAGCGATTAGAAGCGTGTCGCACTCGTAAACCTTTTCTGTGCCTGGAATTGGTTTAAAATTTCGATCTACCTGGGCGATCACCACCGATTCGACTTTTTCGTCTCCTCTGGCTTCCAGAACAGTGTGAGACGTGTAAATTGGCACACCAGAGCGTGCCAATTTGTCTTTATGAACCTTGTAACCACCACATTCAGGGGCAGCTTCTACGAGCCCAGCCACGTGTATACCAGCCTGGATGGCATGGTAGCCAGCAATCAGACCGACATTTCCGCCGCCAATAATAAACAGGTTTTCACATGGCTTGACCAGATCTCTGTTAACAAGAGTTTGGAAGGCACCGGCGCCGTAAACGCCAGGCAAGGTGTTGCCAGAAAATGAAAGACTGCGTTCCCTTGCGCCGGTCGCAACCAGAAGAATTTGAGGTTTTACGTGAATAATTTCCTTTTGGTCGCGATAAACAGCCACAACCTTGTCTTCAAATACCCCAATCGCCGTCGAATTTTTCCAGATCTCAATGCTGGAAAGTTCTTCAACTTGTTTTGCTAGGATTGTTGCGATGTCTATGCCTCTTGTGCCGGCATAAACAGCGTTTGTTGAGCCAAAGAACCGGTGAGTCTGCAATACCAGTTTTCCACCCAGGTGGTTCTTATCATCAATCAGGAGCACCTGTACACCAAGTTTTCCGAGCTCTATGGCTGCAGACAAACCTGCCGGACCAGCACCGATGATTAGAACTTCGCATTCTTGGCGACGTTGAAAAACGTCCTTCTCAGGGATCGCATCGGAAATCTCAGGTAGAGTTGGCAAACCATCGGCAGGTTGGACCTTCATGTGTGCCTTGACTGCTGTCATACATGCTTTGACAGGCAGATCATCGGCGATAACCATACACTGCGAACACTGACCATTAGCACAAAAAATGCCCTGAGGGCTGTGATCCTTAACATGATGTCGAAAAACCTGGACGCCCTGGGCAATCAGAGCAGAGGAGATCATTTCGTTTGGTTTTGCGTAAAAAAGTTTGTTTTGCCAGTAAAAAGGTACCGTTGCTTCACTTTCATCGATCAGAATGGGGTGAGATTTGATACGATAATCGCTCATAAACTCCTCATAGGGTTATTCGGTTTAGTGCTTAATATTACCACCTGATATTACAGATAGGGATATTTTTGAGGGAAATAAGATTTGATGACTAACTATAAAAGAAGATAATCATGATCTCACTTTCAGGTTTTGGCGCTTAAGATTACACCCATAGACTTAGGCGCTGATGTCTGTATCGTCAAAAATTTCCTGGTACTTTTTGTCCAGCTCATCATCCGCCAGGTGCGAATAGCGTTGGGTCACAGCAATATTGGTGTGCCGTGCCAGAACCTGGGCTAACTTGAGATTGCCTGAACTACCCAGGATGGTTGTGACAAAGTAGTGCCGAAAGGAGTGGGGGGTGATTGTGCCGACCGCGTCTTCTCCAAGGCATTCTCTGACTCTATCCTGAACAATTGCTCGACCGGTTGTAGTGGAGATAGGCTTGACTTTCTTGCCAGTTGCCTTGTCATGCCTGGCGAAAATTGGCAGCGATGCCAGCGCTTTCCCACCAACGCCATCCAGTTCAGCACGGCTGCGCAGGTAATCTTTCATTGCCTGCAGACTTCGTTTAGAAAATCGCAAAACTGCCTCTTTGTTGCCCTTACCAATGATGACAGCCCGACTCTCATGCCAGTCAATATCCCCGCGTCGTAAATTGCAGGCTTCGTGTACCCGTAAGCCCGTATCCGCCAGAGTGATCAAAAAAGCTCTGTCACGAAGGTTTATCAGGCGTTCCTCAGGGCGTTCAGAAGGTTTTAGGTTAAGACCTTCAGCATAATCGAGAACTTTCTCGATATCTGTCTTTGGAAATTGAGGTAAACGTACGCCTGGTCGACGAGTACGCTGCTTGACAAGCAGTCGTACTCGGGGCAGGTTGATCTGTGCCAGGTTCTCTCCGGCAATAAATTCGTAGAGTCCGACTACCGCAGTCATGTAAACTTGTTCAGTAGCAGAGGAAAAATCTTTAAGCGCAGTAGCCATCCAGATCACCGCATCTTCCTTAAGCTGGGAGATCTCACACGCCTCCAAATCCAGTCCATTTGAGGCTGTAACATCGCTGAATAAATGCATCGCGTTGGCGTAGGTGCGGTAGGTGTTCGCGCTTCTCGAAAGCTTGACAGAATTTAAATAACTAGTAATGCATTCGTAAATTTTCATAAGCCCATTATTTTGCAGCTAATTGCGCATAGTATATTTAGAGTTTATACTTATCATAACCATATTATACTTTTTATATCTATAAATAGGGAGTGGGTTAGTTTTATAATTATCTTTTCGATTATCAGAAAGGCATCACTATGGATAGTGTTGAATGTTCGTTCATTTCTGAAAACAAATGGTTTCGGCTGAGGTCTTGCGGGATTTTGATAAATGACGGTAAGGTGTTGATGATCCGAAATGACAATGATCCGTTTTATTATTCCGTTGGTGGATGCGTGGAGCATGGCGAAAGCATGGAAGACGCTGCGTTACGGGAAGTTTGGGAGGAAACAGGCTGGAAGTTTGAAGTGGAACGCCTGGTGTTCATACATGAGAACTTTTTCCGCGGAAAAGCCGGGAACATTGAAGGACTGAGTTGCCATGAATTAGCGTTTTACTACCTCATGAGGTGGAATCCCGATTGCGTCATTACATCGAATAGTCTTAGCATGAGTGGATCACCAGAACGCCTGGATTGGCTGGAGATTTCTCAACTGAACAATCAGAAGATGCAGGTGTATCCGACATTTTTTGCTAAAGAACTTTTGATTCTTCCATTGCACGCGAAACATGTTCTGACTTACGAATCTGCATTTTAATTGATCAGTGCTGCGTTTGTAAGAAATGCATCTGCGCGTCCTTGTGATAATGCTTGCGATAATGATACTTATCATAACCTAAGTGCTAAAAAAATAAATGTCTGTGGCTCCCCTTCAATGTTCTGGATTCTGTTTTGCATAAATGGTGAAAATTCATTTACGAGATATTGAATACATACAAGCGTTCTAGTGCGAACTTATTGAATGATTATTTTGCTAAGTTGAATTGGTAATAATGCTAACCCCGACGTTCAGCCTACCCTTTACTCTCCAATAGTTTCCAGGCACCTTGCCAGGGTTCACCAAGACGATTTTTATCGGAAACCTCAACTTTATTTAGTTGCTGAGCAACCTGGATCAGTTCTAACGCAATTTCTCCCCAATCTTGTGACAAAACTGCCCTCTCTAACGTCAGACGGCGCCCTTCCACCCAACTCCATTCCATCCTGAAGCGATCTGCCTTGAGCCAATAATCTCGTTTTTCCCAAGCCATTGCACTACTATTGACCGATTCATCGATTTTTTCAAGAGCCAGAACAACATAGGCGGCCATATCCAGGCTTTCCTTATCTGGCTCCCCTTTTTGCATTAGTTTTCGGATTGCCAAAACGATCGATTTAGTTAGCCGATTTCGATACGTTGTTCCACTTTCATTAGGTTTTATGGTCATTTTGTTTACCCTGTCAACAGCACGCACGCAATTATACCAACACCCCCACCCCATTCAAGTATTTCATCCAAAATGTTTGTATAATATCTGTATAAGCTTTACATGTGAAATATTTATCATATCTTCAATTTCCCCCCTTTCGCAAAAATTACCGTCACGTTATAATAACTTTATAGGTTATTAACTGATAAAAATTAAATACTATCGATAGAGGCGCGGCGGATTGCGTAGAAACTTCGCAAGTTCCCAGGACTGGGAGAAGGATCGAATTATCCGTTGCCGAAGGGTTAAAGGAGAGCCCTCTCCCCTGCCTTGGTGTCCCGAAACAATTTCGGCCACTGTCATGCAATCGCATGGAGCGCTATGTGTTCTTATTAACACATAGCGTTTTTTAATCGAAAGGAGAAACGATGAACGACGTTGTTATCAGATTGAGAATTGGAACTGAACATGCCCATTATGGTGGTGGGCTGGTGGATGGGGCTTTCCTCACCAAACTTTTTGGCGATGTTGCTACCGAATTGCTGATTCGTCGTGATGGTGATGAAGGACTGTTCAGAGCTTATGACAATATCGAGTTCTTAGCTCCAGTTTACGCAGGTGACTTCATCGAAGCTAAAGGCTGGATTACCAGCGAAGGCAATACCTCTCGAAAAATGGCTTTCGAAGCCTGGAAAGTGATTGCTCCACGACCTGAAATCAGCGATTCTGCTGCCGATGTGTTGGTTGAACCGATCCTGGTTTGCCGGGCAAGCGGGACCTGTGTGACCCCAAAAGATAAACAACGCCTCGGATAAAACCGGGCAATAAAATTCCAATGGAGAGAGTAATGAGTACACAAAAAGTGATCATCACCGCAGCGATAAGCGGTGCTGAGGTAACCCAGGAAATGAACCCTGCTGTCCCCTATACGCTGGAACAATATGTTCGCGAAGCCAAGTTAGCCTATGAAGCTGGTGCGGCGATTATTCATTTACATGCCCGCTTTGATGACGGCACCCCTACACAGGATCGTGAGCGTTTCCGTGTCTTAATCGATTCCATCCAAGCAGCCTGCCCGGATGTAATCATCCAACCATCCACGGGCGGCGCAACCGGTATGACCGCTGAAGAGCGCTTACAACCAACAGAGTTAAATCCTGAAATGGCGAGTCTTGACTGTGGCACGATGAACTTTGGTGGAGACGATATTTTCGTCAACACTGAAAATATGATCATTGAGTTTGCCTCCAGGATGAATGAACGCGGTATCAAACCCGAACTGGAATGCTTTGACAAAAGCCATGTGGATATGGCGCTAAGATTAGTTCGTAAGGGGCATATCAAACCACCACTGCACTTCAACTTTGTCTTGGGTGTCAACGGCGGTGCGACTGGAACACCCCGTGACCTATTGTTTCTGAAAGAATCCATCCCTGCAGATGCCACTTTCACTGTCACAGGTGTTGGACGTTGTCAACTGGATATGAACGTGATGGGCATGCTTTTGGGTGGTCACGTCCGCGTCGGTTTTGAAGACAATCTAAAATACAACCGGGAACGTAATGGTGTTTCTAACGCTGAATTTGTTGAACGGATCGCCAGAATCGCTAAAGAACTGAACCTTGAAATCGCCACGCCGGCAGAAGCCCGCCAGATTTTGGGCATGCCAGAGCGTATCAGTTAATCAATAATCGGAGGATTTGTTTTATGTCTATGGGCAATAAGTACGGAGCGCACCGCGTGATTGAACCAAAAGGGCTTTTACCGCAAGCCGCACAGAAGATCGATAACACGATGGAGATCTACGAAAACGAGATCTTGATTGATGTGTCGGCACTCAACATCGATTCTGCCAGTTTCAGGCAGTTATGGACCGCAGCTGAGCAAAACGAAGAACGGTTACGCGAGATGATATTAGGCATCGTTGCCGAACGCGGCAAAATGCAAAATCCGGTCACTGGTTCCGGTGGTATGTTGATGGGCAGTGTTGCCAAAATCGGTTCCGCGCTCCAGCATCGTAAGGATATTCAGGTTGGAGATAGAATTGCATCCCTGGTTTCACTTTCACTTACTCCCCTGCACATCGATAAGATCCTTGCAGTTCACCCTGAGATTGACCGGGTTGATATCGAAGGACAAGCAATTCTATTTGAAAGCGGCATCTACGCCAAACTCCCGGAAGATATGCCCGAAGCACTTGCTCTGGCAGCCCTGGATGTTGCCGGCGCACCTGCCCAAACCGCAAATATCGTAAAACCTGGCGATTCTGTGCTGATTTTAGGTGCTGGAGGCAAGAGCGGCATGCTTTGCGGCTACGAAGCCATGAAGCGCGTCGGACCTTGCGGTAATGTAGTGGGAATGAGCCGAAGCGACCGTCCTGAGAGAACCCTCCTGGACAACCACTTTGTGCACAAATTCTTTGTAGCCGATGCCAGTAACCCGATGGAAGTGCTTGAAAAAGCCTTGGAATGCAACGATGGGAAAGAATTCGACGTTGCCATCAATGTTGTCAACATAGAAGGCACAGAGATGTCAACGATCTTGCCTGTAAGGGAAGGCGGTTTGGTTTACTTCTTTAGCATGGCGACCAGTTTTACTCGTGCCGCTCTGGGTGCTGAAGGGATCGGCAAAGATGTAAACATGATCATTGGAAATGGTTATGCACGGAATCACGCCGAAATTACACTGCAGGAATTGCGCGAATCTCAAGCATTGAGAGAGATTTTTGAAAAGAACTACATTTAAAACATTGAACAAGAATGCTGCGCCCGCAGCATTCTTGTTCATAAGCATAGGAGACAGGCTATGAAAGCTGATGAAAAATATATCAATAGGCAGGCAGAAGTCAGAAGGAGAGCCCTGTTTCCCGATGTGGCTGATGAAAAATGGAACGACTGGCACTGGCAGGTCTCACATCGCATTTCTGATGTAGATACGCTTAAAAAGTATCTTCCTCTCACAGCGGAAGAGGAAGCAGGCTGCAGGAAAGCATTGGAAACCTTCCGTATGGCGATTACGCCTTACTACCTGACATTGATCGACCCCGATGATCCAAACGACCCGGTAAGAAAACAAGCGGTGCCAACAGGTAATGAGGCCTACCGCAGCCCAGAAGATCTGGAGGATCCTCTTGAAGAAGATGGAGACTCTCCTGTGCCAGGGCTCACCCACCGCTACCCTGACCGGGTGCTGTTTTTGATCACTGATCAATGCGCTATGTATTGCCGCCACTGCACACGCCGACGTCTGGCTGGGCAAAAAGATGGTGCCAGAACTCGTAATCAGATCGACGATTGTATTGATTACATTCGCAATACTCCTGCTGTACGGGACGTTTTGCTTTCTGGTGGCGATGCCCTGTTGATGGGCGATGAACGCCTCGAATATATCCTCTCCGAACTGCGTAAGATCGACCATGTCGAGATCATTCGCATCGGCACACGAACGCCGGTTGTGCTCCCTCAGCGGATAACACCCGAATTCTGTGCCATGATCCGTAAGTATCACCCAGTCTGGCTGAATACTCATTTCAACCACACCAATGAAATTACCCCGGATTCCATGCTGGCTTGCACCCGGCTGGCGGACGCAGGTGTACAACTTGGCAACCAGTCCGTTTTACTCAGAGGAGTAAATGACTGTGTGCATGTGATGAGGAAGCTGGTCAACGGTTTAGTCTACATGCGTGTCCGACCCTATTACATCTACCAGTGCGACCTTTCTCTTGGGCTCTCCCATTTTCGTACGCCAGTCGCAAAGGGGCTGGAAATCATTGAAGGTCTGCGTGGCCACACATCAGGTTTTTGCGTTCCAACTTATGTAGTCGATGCGCCAGGGGGCGGGGGTAAAATCCCTGTCATGCCCGATTATCTCATATCTCAAAACCCGGACCACATCGTTTTACGCAATTTTGAAGGCGTGATCACGACCTACAAAGAGCCCGAAGAGTACAAAAATGAGTGCCAATGCCCCGTATGCCGTGGCGAAGAAGAAGGGGAGTTGATTGGTGTAGCCGGTCTGCTGGCAGGTCAGCGCATGACCCTCGAGCCAGTCGGTTTGGCACGCAATCGCAGGAAGAATAAGGAATAAACGACAATCATGGGCGCGCTGACAATTGGGGCGAATACTGGATTGTTTGACCTGGCCAGGCTTGAAAAATTAAATTCTCTGGCTTTGATTGGCTTGTCAAAAAATGCTGGTAAAACCACTTGCCTCAACCACATTATCGAAGCCTGGCTGAGCTCAGGTCAAACACGTCCACTGGCACTCACTTCTATTGGCAGAGACGGCGAAGTCGAAGATATTCTAAGCGGTCGGGCAAAACCGCGCATCTATATTCCTTCTGGAACATTGATTGCCACTGCCGAAGGTGCCTTGCAGCGCAGTGACGCGTTGCTTGAGATCCTTGAACTCACTAATGTTCGTACGGCTTTTGGTGAGGTAGTTATCTGTCGCGCGCTTAGTGACGGCTATGTAGAGTTGGCAGGTCCTGGCGCTTCAGAAGAAATTGCTGGGATCTTTGACCTGTTGAGACAGCATGAACCTGATTGCCTGTTTATCATCGATGGGGCTTTATCTCGGCGTTCACAGGCAGGTTCTGGTGTTAGTGAAGCAGCGTTCCTGGCAGTTAGTGCCGGGACGTCGGCTGTACCAGAAGTGTTAGCGGAAAGAACCGCGTTCGCACTGGAATTACTCCAAACTCCCTTAGTCAGTAATGAAATTCAAACCGAATTGGCATCTGCAATCAACACTCACCCTACTGCCCGGGCCATCGTGCTAAGTAAAGGTAAATGCCAAATGGAATGCAAAGCGATAAATTTGCCGAGCCTGGTTGGCTTTGGGCAGGATATCTCCAAAGAATTGCACAAAAACACTTCGGTCCTCTTTTTACGCGGTGCTGTGACCGATCAGGTGATTGCTGAACTATTCAAAGAGCCTCATTTTGCCGATTTGACACTGATCGTAGAAGACGGCACACGACTTTTTATCAAACCTGAAAGCATGCACAAACTACGGAGTCGAAAAGTCGGGTTGGCAGTCCTGGATGCGCTTGACGTCCGCCTGGTTTGCCTGAATCCGACCCGTTCCAACGGGCAGCTTCAGGATCCGGAGCCATTACTGGCAGCATTGCGCCTGAAAATCACCAATATTCCAGTGGTCGATCTTGGACCAGCAACCATTTGAGGCAGCTATGCATTCTTCGGTCATGATCACTTCTGAATTGTTACACCAGGTCGGTTTGCCTGCTGTTTTGGAAGCTTGCCATTGCCGGACTCCACAGGGCAGTCGCTTGAAGAATAAAGTCCGGTTCTTTGACAATCAGTCAAGAGCTGATTTAGAGCAGGAATTGGCAGCAATCAGCCGACTAGTACCATTGATCAAAGAGAAACATCCTCAGCTAATCGACGCTTTGACTCAACTTTCGAGATTACGAGAATTACGAGGAACCTTTAGTCGTTTGGAAAAAGGCGGTTTGCTGGACGACACCGAATTCTTTGAGCTCAAAGGGGCTCTGGCAATTTTCAGACGGCTAAGCAAACTTTCGGTACTTTTGAACGCCGCGTCTGTAAGCTTTGAAGATACAAGCGGAGCTTCAGATCTCTTGGATCCGGCTGGTAAGAATAATCCATCTTTCCATATCTATAACGAATATTCTTCGGTTTTGTCAGACATCCGTAGCAGGAAAAATGAGATTGAAAGAAAAATTAGCCAGAGTAAAGGCTCCGATCGCAAGGTGTTACTCACAAAAAGAGCCTTGATAACTGCTGAAGAAGATCAAGAGGAAGAAAGAATCCGATGGGATCTTGGTCGAAAGGTGGCAAAATGGCTGCCCCAGATGCAGCAAAATGCTAATGCCTGTGGTTTTCTCGATTTCCGCCTGGCTAAGGCAGATCTGGCGGTGCGATGGAATGGTTCCTTGCCAAAATTGGTTGATAACGGTCAGCCAGCTATCCTGGTCAATGCAATTCATCCACATGTTGCATCTTACCTTGATAGACAAGGACTGCAATTCACACCCATTTCGATCGAATTGCGAGAAGGCACAACGGTGCTGAGCGGTGCCAACATGGGTGGTAAGAGTGTCACGCTTATGACTGCCTTTTTAGCAATGTTAATGACTCAATTGGGTTACTTTCCGGTCTGTGAAAAACTGGAAACTCCTCTATACGACTTTTTTGCTTTTGAATCCAGCCAGGATGGCGACCTGTCTCGTGGATTATCTTCTTTTGGACTTGAGGCTGTGAATATTCGGGATCACTTTCGCAGAAGCAGAACCCAGCAAGGTTTCATCGTTATGGACGAACCTTGCAAGGGAACAAACCCGGCAGAAGCCACGGCGATCGTGCATGCGTTGTGTAAAACCTATGGGAAGTCAAACAGCACCTTTTTTATAGCAACTCATTATCCGGTCTCTACGGGTCCTGGAATCCGTTTTTACCAGGTCAGAGGTATACATCCTGAGGCGTTGAGTCAATTACCTGCCTACCAGGAAAAACCGGGTTCTGAGCAAGATGAAGAGAATGAACCAAAAACTGGTATCACTGCTCTTGTTAAACCCGACCAACGTGAGGATATGAACCGGGTTCGACGGATTCAAAAATTAATGGATTATCGGCTGGAAGAGATTGAGGGAACTCACGCTGTTGCTTCTGGTGCGATCAAGATTGCCGAGCTGCTGGGAGTAGACGAAACACTGCTCCTTGAAATGAAAGCAGCCTGGCAGGAGGAATAATGGCAAAACTTAGACTGGATTGGGAAAAAGTAGATCAAGCTCGCGAAGCCGCCAGGCAAATCGCAGTAGATACTCACGCCTACACCCAACAATTCACCACCACAACCGTAGAGCGCTCCATCTGCCGTTTGCTGGGTATCGATGGCATTGATGCCATGGGGGTGCCACTGCCAAATGTCGTAGTAGAGCATTTGATGTCTCGCCAGGTGCTTGGATATGGTGCCACCTACTGGCTTGGGCAAGCCGCGATTTCGTTGGGCAAAGAGCCCCAAGCGCTGGCAGAAGCGATTGCAAGCGGTGAACTCGATCTTACCAAGATCGAACCAGTTGACCATTTTGAGATCCAGCTTTGGGCAGAGAAAAAAGCCGATGAAGCTCTCTCAGTAATTCACCACAACCGGCTCATCCGCGAAGAGAAGTTACGGGAATACGGTGATCACAGCGGACCGCTCCTTTACGTCATCGTCGCAACTGGCAACATTTACGAAGACATTGTCCAGGCAAAGGCAGCTGCTGCTCAAGGCGCGGACGTTATTGCCGTTATTCGCACGACTGGTCAAAGTCTGCTCGATTATGTCCCCTACGGAGCTACTACCGAGGGCTTTGGCGGTACGATGGCGACGCAAGAAAACTTTCGACTTATGCGGGCAGCTCTCGATGAGACGGGCAAAGATCTGGGGCGCTATATTCGCCTATGTAACTATTGTTCAGGCCTGTGCATGCCCGAAATTGCAGTAATGGGAGCTTTGGAACGCCTGGATGTCATGCTTAATGACGCTCTCTATGGAATTCTTTTCCGCGATATTAACATGCAGCGTACGCTGATTGACCAATCTTTTTCACGGTTAATCAACGCGGCTGCTGGGATCGTCATTAACACTGGCGAAGATAACTACCTGACCACCTCAGACGCTTATGAAGAAGCGCACACCGTGCTCGCCTCACAATTTATCAATGAGCAGTTCGCGCTACAGGCAGGCTTACCTGAGGAGCAAATGGGGCTCGGTCATGCCTTTGAAATGAACCCGGAACTTAAAAACGCATTTTTGTACGAGTATGCACAGGCACAGATGGCACGCCAAATCTTCCCGAATGCGCCGCTCAAATATATGCCTCCAACAAAATTCAAAACGGGAAATATCTTCAAAGGGTATGTTCAGGATGCCTTATTTAACATAGTTACAGTGATCAGCCATCAACGCATCCACCTCCTGGGTATGCTGACAGAAGCAATTCACACGCCCTTCATGGCTGACCGTGCGCTGGCAATCGATAATGCCCGTTATATTGCCACCAGCCTGGCTGATTTTGGGAGCGATATCGAGTTTCGACAAGGCGGAATAATGGAACAGCGCGCCAATGAGGTACTCGATTTAGCGCTCGACCTTTTGGAGAGCATCCGCAAAGATGGTTTGTTCCGAACATTGGAAGAAGGACGCTTTGCTGGTGTTAAACGCCCATTCGAAGGTGGTAAGGGTCTCTCGGGAGTTGTATCAAAAGAAGACCAATACCTCAACCCCTTTGTTCCCCTGCTGTTGAAAGAATCACAGGCTGGGTCAGAAAGGTATCACTTGAGTAAAATTCAAGCTGAAGAAGGAGAAGTTTATGAGTAGCGGATTGTACTCTGGGAAGAAGTCTGATCTAGATACCACTCTCGATCTCACTCGCCTCAAGCCTTACGGGGATACGATGAACGATGGCAAAGTTCAACTCTCCTTTACCCTGCCGGTCCCGGATAGCGAAGTAGCTGTTGAGGCTGCTAAGCAACTGGCATTAAAGATGGGTTTGGTTGAGCCGATTGTCTCACATCATGCCCCACTCGATAAGACTTTTTCCTTCTTTGTTGTATACGGAAACCTTAGTCACTATATAGACTACACGCAATTACACGTTAATTCAGTGGATGTAAACGTGATGACAATGGAAGAGACTGATCTCTTCATTCATCAAAATTTCGGGCGAAAAATCAGGGTGGTCGGCGCCAGCACTGGCACCGATGCTCATACAGTAGGCATTGATGCAATCATTAATATGAAGGGATACGCCGGGCATTATGGCTTGGAACGGTATAAAATGATCGAAGCACTCAACCTCGGCAGCCAGGTCACCAATGAAGACTTCATACGCAAGGCGGTTGAATTCAATGCCGATGTCTTGCTCGTATCCCAAACCGTCACCCAGAAGAATGTGCACGTCCAGAACTTAACCGAATTGGTTGAGCTATTGGAAGCCGAGCGCTTGCGAAAGCGCTTTCTGCTTATTATTGGTGGACCAAGGATTAATCATGAGCTTGCCAAAGAATTGGGCTGTGATGCTGGTTTTGGACCCGGCAAATTTGCAGATGATGTTGCCAGCTTTATTTGTCAGGAAATGGCAGCCAGAAAACAGCAGAACTAACAAACGGAGAAGGTAGGAAAAATGGATAAATTGATTAGTTTGGAAGATGCAGTAAATCTTGTGCGCGATGGAGACACGATCATGGTTGGCGGTTTCCTGGCTGTCGGCACTCCTGAGAGGTTGATCGACGCTTTGATCGCCAAAGGAGCAAAAGATCTGACCCTCATCTGCAACGACACTGGTTTTGTCGATCGGGGCGTTGGAAAGATGGTGGTTGCCAAAATGTTCAGGAAAATTTATGCCTCCCATGTTGGCACCAACAAAGAAACCGGAAGACAGATGATGGAAGGCGAGACCGAGGTTGTCCTCGTCCCCCAGGGAACGCTAATTGAACAAATTCGAGCTGGTGGTTTCGGTCTCGGCGGTGTTTTGACAAAGACCGGACTGGGCACCCTGGTTGAAAAAGACAAGCAAATTGTGGAAGTTGACGGCGAAAAATTCTTGCTCGAAAAACCAATGCGTGCCAATGTAGCCTTATTGTTCGCAGAAAAGGCGGACGTAAAAGGAAACCTGTCTTTTCATGGTGCTACCCGCAACTTCAATTCCTACATGGGTGCGGCAGCTGATATCTCCATCGTAGAAGCCAATAAGGTCGTACAACTTGGTGAATTGTGTCCGGATGAGGTTGTTGTTCCTGGCGTTTTTGTTAATTACATCGTTGATGGAGGTGCGCTGTGATGGATAAACAACAGATGCAAGAATTTATTGCAAGGCGAGTTGCCTTAGAGCTGCAAGATGGTAACCTGGTCAATTTAGGCATAGGATTGCCAACGCTGGTGGCGAATTTTGTTCCTGAAGGTCGGGATGTTTTGTTCCAGTCAGAGAACGGCTTTATTGGTTTGGGACCTGCCCCTACACAAGATGAGATCGACCCCTGCATCACCAACGCCGGTGCAATGCCGGTGACCATCGTTCCCGGCGGCAGCTTCTTTGACAGTGCTTTGTCGTTCGGTATCATTCGCGGAGGTCACGTTGACACTACCGTCCTGGGCGCCCTCCAGGTTGCGGAAAATGGGGACATTGCCAACTATATGATCCCTGGGAAAATGGTGCCTGGCATGGGTGGCGCCATGGACTTACTTAGTGGAGCCAAAAAAGTAATTGTTGCCATGGAACACACTGCCAAAGGTAACCACAAGCTGTTGAAGGAATGTACCTTGCCACTTACTGCTGTCAACGCAGTCGATTTAATCGTTACTGAAATGGGTGTGATCGAAGTAACCAGGAAAGGCTTTGTCCTGATTGAGCAAAACCCTGAATATGCCCTTGAACAGATTCAGGAAGCCACTGGAGCAAATCTAATCATTAGCCAGGATCTAAAGCCAATGACGTTTGCCTGAACATTAAGATTGCGGATGTAGGTAACGCCCAGCGATCGTTCCGCCTGGGTCATCAATTCAAGGGAAAGATAAAACCGTAGCAATCTGATTTTCTTGCTTCACTTTCGAAAGCCGGAACGCTATGAAAACCACATATTAGATCGGGGCGTGTTCAAGACCCGCCCCGATGGATTAGAATTAATACTTATAAAATCCTTCGCCTGTTTTTCTCCCTAACTTTCCGCCACGCACCATTTTGCGCAGTAACGGATGAGGACGGTACTTGCTGTCTTTGGTCTCATCATACAAGACTTCCATGATTGCCAAGCAGACATCCAGCCCGATTAGATCTCCCAATTCCAGGGGACCCATGGGGTGGTTGGCACCCAGTTTCATGGCAGTATCAATACCTTCTGCACTGGCTACACCATCAGCCAGGATACCAACAGCTTCGTTGATCATCGGGATAAGAATTCGATTAACCACGAATCCAGCCGATTCTTTTACTTCCACTGGAGTTTTTCCTAAGGAGCGAGCAATCTCGCTTACACGTTCAACCACATCGGTTGGCGTGGAAAGACCTGGGATCACTTCTACCAGTTTCATGATAGGGGCGGGATTGAAAAAATGCATTCCGACCAAAGGATGGTTCAAACCCTGCGCTATTTCAGTGATGGACAAGGAGGAGGTGTTGCTGGCAAAGATGCAATTTGGATTCGCAATGACATCAAGTGCCTTGAAGGTAGACTTCTTAAGCGCCATTTCTTCCAGAACAGCCTCAATGACCAAATCGCAATCGCCACAATTTTCAAGCAAGCCAGCCTGAATGCGTGCGTTTATTTGATCAGCTGCCTGTTGTTCCATCTTTCCACGATCCACCCGGTTTTGCAGACCTTTGGCAATGCGCTCTTGACCCTTCTGGGCAAATTCCAGGTTGATGTCGGTGAGGATCACATCAAATCCTTCGGTTTGCGCAAAAGCCTGAGCGATGCCGCTCCCCATCGTTCCTGCCCCAATAACTGCTATTTTCATAGATACTCCTTTAGGTAAACCAGCCTGACTAGTTTCAGGCTGGTTATTTTTATTAACGATTCTTGAAAACTTTATCTTTTCGCTTCTCAAGGAAAACTTGCATACCTTCTTTTTGGTCCTCGCTGGAAAAACAAGCGCTGAAAAGATCAACTTCAAGCTGAATAGCATCTGCAATTGACAGATCGAGCCCTTCGTTAACCGCCTTTTTGATGTTGCGGATTGCGATGGGGGCTTGAGAGGCGATGCGGTTTGCCATTTTGATGGCTTCGTCCATCAAACTCTCAGAAGGGTAAATCGCACTGACCAAACCGATCTCTTTTGCCTCTTCGGCCTTGATATTTCTGCAAGTATAGAGGATTTCCTTGGCTTTGGAGGTCGAACCGATCACACGTGCGAGCCGTTGGGTTCCACCAAAACCAGGTGTGATTCCCAATCCTGCTTCTGGTTGACCGAAGACCGCGTTTTGGCTGCAAATGCGGATGTCACAACTGAGTGACAGCTCGTTACCACCACCCAAGGCATAACCGTTGATAGCAGCGATCACCGGCATCGGAAAACTTTCAATTCTTCTAAAAATCGCGTTACCGAATGCGCCAAAGATTCTGGCTTGATCCTCATCCATAGCACTCATTTCAGCTACATCCGCGCCGGCAATAAAGGCTTTGTCACCTGCACCAGTGATGACAAGACAGCGTGTATCTTCAAGATCAACCTGATCTAAAACCAGGTCAAGTTCTATCAACACAGCACTATTCAGCGCGTTTAACGCCTCTGGACGGTTGATTGTAATCAAACCGACTTGTCCGATCAATTCATAATTGATGTAGGACATAATACTACGCCTCCGGTTTCCCAATCGCTGTAGCGCAGCCCATGCCGCCGCCAATACAAAGTGTAGCCAGACCGAGTTTAGCATCTGAGTTGCGCTTCATTTCATGGATCAGAGAGACCAAAATCCGGCAGCCTGAAGCCCCAATGGGATGTCCAAGGGCAATTGCGCCGCCGTTCACATTCACTTTTTCGGAATCAAGACCCAGATCACGCAATACTGCCACAGATTGTGCCGCAAACGCTTCGTTGGCTTCAATCACATCAAAATCACTAACAGTCATACCTAGTTTTTCAACCAATTTTCGTGTAGCAGCTACCGGACCAATGCCCATGATCGAAGGCTCCACGCCTTCCAAAGCGCTGCCGAGCCAAATCGCTTCAGGAGTTACGCCCAATTCACGTGCCTTTTCTTCACTCATGACCACCACAGCTGCTGCACCATCATTAATAGTGGATGAATTGCCAGCTGTGACCATACCGTCCGGCTTGAAAGCCGGTTTCAATTTCGCCAATCCTTCAGTGGTCGCGTCTGCACGTATACCCTCGTCTTCAACGAAGTTGACAACATCTTTCTTGATTCGCACCGGAACAGGGACAATTTCGTCAATAAATTTACCCTCTGACTGGGCTTTAGCTGCTTTTTGCTGTGATTTTGCAGAGAATTCATCCAGTTCTTCACGGGTCAAGCCCCATTGTTCAGCCACATTCTCAGCAGTTATACCCATATGAAGCCGACTGAATGCATCAGTCAATCCGTCATTCACCATCGTGTCCACCAGGGTTCCGTCACCCAAAC
>CAZDPK010000002.1:0-41778 GCA_964507335.1 uncultured Anaerolineaceae bacterium
AGACCATCCAACCCCGTATCGTCTTTGCCATTCGTCCCTGCGATGCCCAGGCTGTGCAACTACTGGACACTTCTTTTATCCAGGAAAGCTACACAGATCCGCTCTGGCTGGAAAAACGGGATAAGACGATCACTATCGGGCTTGGCTGCCATGAACCCTGCCATAACGGTTTTTGCACAACTGTCGGGTATGGTCCTTTCAGCAAAGCCGACCTCGACGTGCTACTAACCGATATGGGTGAGTTTTACCTGGTCGAAACCCTTTCTGAAGCTGGAGAAAGGTGTTTCCATGGACTCTCATTTGCTTCTGATGCTATCCATGAACAAGCCATAGCTATTCAACGCAAAGCCCATGACCAAATGCCGGTCGCGTTTGAGACAGAAAATCTCAAAGAAAAACTGGAGCAGAATTTTAAGAGCGATTACTGGGAAAACATCTCGCAAAGCTGCCTGAGCTGCGGGGTTTGCACCTTCCTGTGCCCCACATGTTTCTGCTTTGATATCGTGGACGAAACCCAACGCAAAGAACGAGTCCGCAACTGGGATACCTGTATGTACCGAACCTATTCTCTGGAAGCTTCCGGGCACAATCCGCGACCATCCAAAGTGGAACGCACCCGTCAGCGCCTGAGCCACAAGTTTGTCTATTGGCTGGACCAGGTCAATCAAATTGGTTGCACTGGTTGTGGTCGCTGCGTACGCTACTGTCCGGTTGGGTTGGACATTCGAGCCATGCTTCGCGAGGCTCAAACTCTACCATTTGAGGTGAGCAATGCAGCCTGATCTGCGCAGTCCTTACACACCTATTCCGATGCATGTCTTGCATGCGTACTATGAATCCACCGATCATTCTCTCAAAACGCTCGAATTAAGTTTTGATTATGCCGAAGACAGGCAGGCCTTCTTTGAAGTCTTCAATCCCGGTCAATTTTGTTTGCTTTCGGTGGCAGGTAAAGGCGAATCCGCCCTGGGTGTTGCCAGCGCAGCCTGGGAAGGCGATTTTGTGCGTTTCACCGCTCAGAAAATGGGCAGTGTCACGACTGCGCTGCATGCCTTAAGAGCCGGTGACGCTATTGGTATGCGTGGACCGCTTGGAAATGGCTTTCCGTTGGAAGACTGGAAAGGTAAAAACCTGGTCATCATCGGTGGTGGCTGTGCCTTTTCGACGCTTTATGCCCTGACCAAGCACATCCATCATGAAAGTCATCGTGATGATTATGGAAAACTCACCCTGGTTTATGGTACGCGCACTTCTGGCTTATGCATGTACAAGCAAGATATCGCCGCATGGCATCAAAATGAGGATATGGAAATCCACCAGGCTATCGATGTGCCAGAGGACGACTGGCTGCATCATGTTGGATATGTACCAGATGTAGTGAAGCAGGTTGCGCCTTCTCCGGATAACGCTGTTGCTGTGGTTTGCGGACCCCCCATAATGACCAAATTCACTCTGCCAGCCCTGGTAGAGCTCGGTTTTGCACCCGGGAATATTTTTACGTCGTTAGAAAAACGGATGAAATGCGGTATCGGTAAATGCGGACGCTGCAATCTTGGACCCAAATACATTTGCAAAGACGGACCGGTCTTTTCGTTGGCTGAACTCAACGCACTTCCGGCTGACCTTTAGGAGCATTTATGAGTCGTGGAACGCCAAAAAAGACCCGAAATGAACACTTGATGACCATCAACCGGGACATGCTGACCCGCAATTACTGGATGAAATGGGATCTGGATAAATGTGTAGGATGCCAGATTGGACCAGCAGTCTGCCCCAAGGAAGCCCTCAGCCATGTACCAGCAGTGTTGGAAAATGGCCATATCTTACAAAGAGCATCCGTCGATGTGGACGAGAAGAAGTGCGTTAACTGTGGTATCTGCGTGGAGGCTTGCCCCACGCACGCTATTGAGCTTACCGTTAATGGCAAACCTGAAAACCCTGCGGTAAGCTATGGTGCTTTCCCGGAATACGATGCCAAAACTATTTTCCGCAAAGAGAAGTTCGATTTTTCGCTCAAAGATTTTATAATCGAAAACTGCCCCACCAATGTAATCAGCTATGATGAGAAGCGCGACACGATGCGCATCGATTTTGATAATTGCATCCATTGCCGCCAATGCGAGGTGGCCAGTAAGGGTGCCTTTGAAGTACGTCAACCTTGGGTTGGCTCGGTAGTTTTGCAGAGGGAACGCTGTGTGCCGGATTGCTTTGCCTGCGCAGATATCTGTCCGACCCGGGCTTTGCACGTAAATGATGCCGGTGAATTGGTTCTGGCGGATTACTACTGTATCAAATGCGGCGCCTGCATGCAGGTTTGCCCAATCAAATCAGAGTATGAAGAAGAAACGTTCACTTTTGAATCCCATGGCATGACCCACACTCGCTCAAGACAAAAATTGGTAAATGCTGACCGACTGCCGATTGTTGTTGAACGCTGGCGAATCAATCACAGCAATGTATCCAGTGCTGCCTGGATCGAAGCCTTGCGAAAACTCTCAGATGATAAGGCCAAATCGGTAGAAATCGATCGTAAACGCGCATTGAGACGGGCTGACTTGATCGAAGCGCTCAAAGGCAACCTGGTGGCGAAAGCCAAGTTGAAGAAGGAAATCGAGCATTAGAGTCTTCCGAAATAGTTCATAGCAGGAATTAGATGAATTCAACATTATTGATGTTCATCCCTTTCTTGAGGCAATTAGTGACGGATTTCGATTCGGGGGAAATTAAACGCGTCGAGGACATCTTGAACGCCAACAAAATCCCCTATCGCATCAAGTCTGACTCACCGAGGGGAACGTTTGGCAGATATTATGATTCCAGGGCGTATCGAGCCATTGTCATGCCTCTTTATATCGACGCTCAGCGCCCAACAATTACGTATGTTGTGTACGTAAGGAAAAAAGATTTTGAGAAGGCGATGAGTTTGATTTAGAGAAGTTCACCCACATGGTTGGGGTTAGCCTCACAACCTCAAGGTTTGCTACCAGAAGTCGGATTACGTAGAAATCCATTCGTAATATGGGGGCTACTACGATCGGTGGACCATCAATCTGAATTTCTATTCCAAAGTCGCGCCGTAGCCAAAGCGAGCGTTAAAATCAAAGGACCAGCCAGTCTGGCGGTTGTACTCCGGATTACGTTCTTTTGGATTGAAGATCATCACACGGGCTTTGGAACGAAGCCGGCCAAAATTACCCATACTCGGTGTGGAGGTGATTACGTTTCGGAATGTGCCGCTGTTTATGTAATACTTCTCGATACCGTTCTCCACCTTCAGCAAATCTACCAGCGCGTTATGGGTATGACCGCTTACCACACACTTGATCGTAGAATTTTCTTTTCTGATGCATTCTTCTCGCATGATCACATCAAGGTGATTGCTGATCTTCGATTTTTTGACAAGTGGGTTTAACAATGTTTTGATCACCCAGAAAGGCATGCCATGCCGCCAAAGCCTGGTGCGTAATACTGACTTGAGGGTGGCAGCAGATGCCCCGCTGATTTGGCCAATATTGATCATGCTGGAGCCAATATCCGGACTGACTGCCAGGCTATCGAGCAATTTTAGCATTACTGGTTCAATCAGCCGCCATACTTCTCTTTTACTCAAACCTGGAGTGGTGAAGAGAAAATTGATCAGAGCATTAGAGGGGCGCACGTTGTCAAAATCGATCAGGCGATTATAAAGTGAAAGCAAGTCATCCATCGCAAGAATCGATTTATCTCCGTAGTATTCTCTAAACAACAGCGGCAATTTGGAGGCGATCTCAACGGTGACAATATCACCCAACACCGGTTTATCATAGTAGGCTTTGTCAATAACAACCGGAATTTCAGGCCAGGTTCGTAAATCGACACTGAAATTAGAGTGGTCATATTCATGCCCATGTCGGACAAGGACAAACGGCTTTCCTTCGTTGTAGTGAAAATATTGGTTCTCAAAAACCGCCCCATCTGTTCCCAAGCCCAGAAGTTTCTGGACTCTTTCACGCACAGCCTGGCTGGAATTCGTTAAGCGATCATGATTGCCTGGAACAAAATGCACAGTCACCGGTTTCTGGTAAAAATCGCTCAGGCGACGGAAGATACTCAAGGTGGCATCAACGCGCTCATCGTTGGTGATGGCGTCCAGCACCCTTAATACCATCGCTTCTGCCTCGCTGCCATCCTCAATTTCATTGTTGTGTAAATAGGGGCGAAGCTGCCCGTCATGCCACAAAGTTGACCGGGTTATTTCAAAGATATCACCAGCTAAAACAAGATCGATCGATTCAATGTCGCTGTCACGTATAAACTCAGAAATCTCTTTGAAGAACGAGGAATAAACCTCAGACGGCAAATTATGGTTATATCTTCGTCCATTTAAGTTGTAAGAACCTGAATCCGCCAGGTGCAAGTCGGACATAACAATTAACATAAGATGTTTAACCTCATGCTGTTTTTATATCACAAAAAAAGGGATTAACTGCCTGGCTGCATAAAAGGAAATCAATATAACGGGATAATAATTGCACCTGCTTCTTGTGAACCAACAAAAAGGAGTTCCCTTTGCTCACCCAGGAAAGCGATGGTTTGATAATGCCAGTTTTCCAGAGAAAATTCCTGCCAGTTTTCTCCACAATCAGAACTAACCAGTCCGAAACCTTGTCCAGCTGCCGCCCAATCGCAATTGTCAGCGGTGGTGATGGACAGAATGTTTTTACCTTGTCCACCGATTAATAACCACTGTTGATTCTCCGGATCCAACCAATAAATACCCGAGTTTGTCGCTGCCAGCAATCCATTTTCAGTTTCCAGAATTTTTGTTACATTGATGTCCAATAAGGTAGATTGAATTGAAACCCATTCCCCACCCTTGGATTGATAAACCCCGCAAGTAGAAGTGGAATCGCAGGCAACTGCAAACAATTCCTTGCTCTCGTCATCAAAGGCAATGTCAACAATACTCTTCTCTTCCATTCCGACATTTTTCCACTGATTGGCTACGCGCATATAAAGTCCATCACCGATGGTACCCACGTAGAGATCTTCGCCTTCAACAAACAGGCTTAAAGGAATAATTGTGTTTCGCCCACTTTCCTGTAATCCTAACCTAATCAACGCCTGTTCCAGATGAAGTTCAAGTACCTCAGCAGGCAGACCCACTTTTTCAGTTAGTAAGTCCAGATTCTCCGTTTCCTTCTGCCCTTCAGCCATGGGCAATTCGATCGGAAGCCAATTTTCACCCTCATGGTTATACAAAGCCGATTCGGTTAGAACATGCATTCTTCCCTGGTAAATTGCCATGTCGATCACGGCTTTATCTTCCAGGTCCTGGGTCAGTTCCATCCAATTTGATCCAGAGGAGTCCACAGCGTACACCCCCATTCCATAGACTACGGCAAAGGTTTCGCTATTGAGGTCACTGCGCAACACGGTAGTGATTGCATTCAGACGCAACTCGCCCATGATGTTACTCCAACTACTGCTGCCGGCATTTGTGCGAAAAACACCGTTCGATTCAGTAGCCGCAAACCAGCGTTGTGGGCTGCCGTTTGCTACAACAAAATCATACAATCTCTGACCCACCAGACCCCGGGAGGTCCAACTTTGGGCAAAATTTTCCGTAGAATACAGACCGTTTCCATAGGTACAGGCAAAAACACTTTTTTGGGTCCCGCCATAAGGATCGGCATAAAATCGGAATACTGCCGTATTCGTAGGTAGTCCAACCCTGCTGTTGCTCCAGGAATAGCCGCTGTTCCAGGTTCGGTAAGCGGCGGCGTCATGCCAAACAGCTCCATAGACTAAGCCTGGGTAGGCAGTGTCGAGAGCAAAACTGCGGGCTGACAAATCACTGACGCCGTTGTTAATCGGATTAAAAGATGCTCCGCCATCGGTACTCTTGTAAAAGCCATGCGAATGGGCGGTCAGATAAAGTTCACTTGAATTCAGAGGGTTGACATCAATATCATAAAAGTAGTCGAGGGTTGAAAATGCGTCCCCGGTTATGAGCAATGTCCAGGAGGCTCCAGCATTGGTACTCTTGTAGAGGTATCCTCTCAAATTGTTGTAATCCCCTGCACCAACATTAATCCTGGTGGCGACATAGATTACATTAGGATTATTTGGATCGATTTCAATATCATAGACGACGTGATTTCCCAGAACTCCCCCATTCGATGCGCTCCAACTCGTCCCCCCATTGATTGATTTATATAAGCCCCCTTCATAGGTTCCGGCATAAACAATGCTCGAATTGCTCGGATGGTACGCCAGGGATTGGATCTTGAGATTGCCTAAACCAGAATTTTGCCGATACCAGGTGTTACCCTGGTCATAGGTCTTATAAACTCCGCTAACATAGCTGCCTGCCAAAATAGTTTGACTCTGATTCGGGTCCACCACCAAAGAAGTAAAAGTTCCACCAACCGGCCCAACGGGTGTTGGTATTACTGGCGTTGGTGTGGGCAGATACTCTTTTGCAACAAATGGAAAATACTGATTAAAAAGTCCCATGCCAGAGCCAGAAGCAAAAATTCCCATCATGAAGAAAAAAAGCGAAATAATTAATCCGCCTGTCCAAATACGGAGATTCCTTTTTCTTTCCTTCATGTTGCTGCCTGCTGCATTTTTATACAATAATCGTGCCAATTTTCAGAAAATCCAATTCGTTGGATTAAGTCCACGACCAGCCAGATAGTATCGAATTTGAATTGGCGGTCTTACAATGCAGTATTGCTGGCGGCATGTCATACCTATAGCTAACTAACGATCTCGCTCAGAGCCTCCAGGCAGCGTTCGATGGCAACATCATCTACGTCATTGTGTGTAACCAAACGTATCTCACCATCGTTTGTGTCGTTGATCAGGACGCCTTTTAGTTTCATCTCAGTGATCAGATGTCTGTTATCTATTCCAGTAGAAGGGTCAATCCTGAAGAAGACCATATTGGTATTTGGCGAACCTTTGGTGAGGGTTATTCCAGGTATTGCTGCCAATCCTTCTGCCAGTCGGTTTGCCCGTAGGTGGTCCTCTTCCAGGCGTTCGATCATGCAATCAAGCGCGACGATCCCAGCAGCGGCAATGATGCCCGCCTGTCGCATGCCACCTCCGAGAATTTTTCGGATACGACGAGCGCGCTTGATAAATTGCAGGTCTCCGCACAACACCGAACCAATCGGCGCACAAAGACCTTTGCTCAAACAAAAAGTAACACTATCAGCCGATTCCAACAAGGCTGCAGCGGGCACTTTCAGTGCAACAGCAGCATTGAAAATGCGCGCTCCATCAATGTGAAAATGCAGCCCAAGTTCATCGGCTTTCATTCCAACACTGCGCATGTAGTCTGTGCCAAGCGCTTTGCCTCCGCAGGCATTTTGGGTGTTTTCAACAATCACCATGCGTGAGATCGGCTCGTGGAAATCCTTCGGGTTTCGCATCGCTTTTTGAATATCTTCAAGGGAGAGACTGCCATCTTCCAGGTTGGGAATGGTATGGATAACCACGCCACCCAAGGCAGAAACCCCTCCGGCTTCGTGTAAAAAGGTATGTCCAGCGGTGCCCATGATAACTTCATCACCGCGCTCACAGACTGCCAACACTGCCACCAGGTTTCCCATGGTGCCGGAACTAACCAGCAATCCAGCTTCCATCCCGAGCATCGCGGCAGCCTTTTCTTGTAACTTTCGGACAGTCGGATCTTCCCCATATACATCATCACCTACTTCAGCGGTTGCCATGGCATCACGCATAGCTTGCGTCGGGTGGGTGACGGTATCAGAACGAAAATCAAAGTATTTATTCATCTCAGGATTTCTCCAATTGATCAAGGATTGTTTGTAGATCGGCGGGTAAGGGCGCCGATAATTCTTTGTATTCTTCATTCCCTGGCAGCCGGATGATCAACTTGCTGGCATGCAGGAAAAAGCGGTCGGTGTCCAGGCTATCTCTTCGGCGACCGTAAATGTGATCGCCCACTACTGGGCAGCCCAGAAACGCCAGGTGCACTCGGATTTGATGTGTGCGGCCGGTTAGTGGATTTACTTCCAGCAGGGTGTGGTCGCGATATTCAGCCACGGTAAAGTATTCGGTGTCAGCTTTTCTGCCCTGGTCGCCATAAGTGACAGCCATGCGCTGGCGGTGCTTTTCATCTCTGCCAATCCTGGTCTCAATTCGTCCTGTTGGTGTTGGCGGTTTACCATCAACAAGGGCAAGATAGGTTTTTTTTGCTTTCCTGGATTTAAATTGTCTGACCAACCAGGAATATCCGGCATTTGTTTTTGCGACAATCAATACACCAGAGGTATCTTTATCCAGGCGATGAACTATCCCCGGACGGCTGGGCTCTCCCACTCCTGCAATGTTTGGCCAATGAAAAATCAAAGCATTTACCAGGGTGTTTTCAGCATTGCCTGCGCCTGGATGCACCACCAAACCGGCTGGCTTATTGATCACCACTACTTCATCATCTTCATAAATCACATCAAGCGCAATATTCTGTTCTTCGGGAAGTGTTTCTGCAATTTCTGCTACCAGGGCAGTGACCTTATCTCCAGATTCCACTTTGAAAGCCGGTTTGCTCACCACTTTTCCGTTCACCGTGACTTCGCCAGCAGAGATCATGTTCTGGATTCTTGCCCGGGAAACACCCGAAATTTGGCCAGCAAGAAATTTATCCAATCGCGTGCCAGCTGATTCAGAAAAAACAATTTCAACCAGCTCAGTTTTCATTTGTCTCGTCCTGTGAGATTTCCGCCACTCGACGGGCAGCTTTTTCTTTGCGTTCCTGGATCAGCAGACCCAACAACATTAAAGCAACCCCAACCGTGACACAAGAATCAGCCACATTAAACACGGGAAAACGTCCAGCTGCAATAAAATCTGTTACAAATCCGAATCGAATCCGGTCAATCATGTTTCCAACAGCTCCAGCCAACAACAATCCCATGCTGATCCGATGGATTAATGGTTCGTCAATGGCTTCACGGTAATACCAAATTACTGCAGCAGTAATAATGATCGAGAGGATCAGCAGTGGTGTGTTGGCATTTTGAAAAATACCAAAGGCGGCACCAGTGTTGTGCCAGTAAGTAAACCGGAAAAAGGGCGCTAAAAAGGGGATTGGGTAAATTTCTTCACCCAAGGCAAGGTTTTGCCTGATCAGTGCTTTGCTCCATTGATCAAAGAAAACCATGACCGCCGCAATACCTAATAATAGCAAGTAGTGGACAGTCCTTTTTTTTGTGGAGTTCATCTAACCACCTTTTCGATTTTGAGTAACAGTTCTTCGCCATCAAAACTGTCCGTAAAGGATTTTTCCTTATCAAGTTCTGCCATATTCATTTCCAAAGCGAGAGTCTCGCTGGAGATATATTCAGAATTTTCCTGGATTGCTAGTACCAGTTCAGGAGTTGCTTGATAAGAAATTCGAATTCTATCGGCAATCTCAAGACCTGATGTCTTTCGCAAGTCCTGAACCCGCCGGACGAATTCGCGTGCCAGCCCTTCGTGGAATAATTCGGGGGTCAATTTGGTGATCAGAGCTGCCATATAGGCACCATCAGCCACAACCTCGTAGCCTTCCTTGGAAGAAGTATGCACTTCAACCTCGTCAGGCATGATTTCATAATATTTTTCATCTACCTTGATAACCAGGTTGAGCCCGTCCAGCAGCTTTAAGGCACTTTCCTGTGCCGGCAGATCCAAAATTGCCTGGCGAACTTTTGGAGCGAGCCCGCGATATTTCTGCCCTAATTGTTTCGGTAGAGGATTAAGGCTGTAGGTGACCGCTTCTTCATCCCCGCTTAGTAATCGGACGCGTTTGACATTCAGCTCGTCTTCCAGGATGTCCTGAAAGCGTTCGATCACTGCACCTTCATCGGCGTTTCCAACCGCAAAAGCTGCTTCCGATAGAGGCTGCCGTACTTTTATGTTGGATTTATTTCGAGCGGAATGACCCAATGAAGCCAGTTTCATCACCAGATTCATATCCTTGTTCAGATCTTCATCGATCAGATTTTCATTAACCTTAGGCCACTCTGCCAAATGCACTGAAATCGGGGCGTCTTCATCAACCGAAGTGACCAAATTTCGATAGATGGTCTCGGCCATGAATGGCATGGTCGGTGCAATCAACTTGCTTACTGTTACCAGCGCTTTAAACAGGGTTTCGTACGCTGCAGCTTTATCGGCATCCGATTCGCTCTTCCAGAATCTTCTCCTGGAACGGCGTAAATACCAGTTGGAGAGGTCATCCACAAATTTCTCAACCGGGCGGGTAGCGCCAACAACATCAAATCTCTCATAGGCATTGGTCACGTCTCGAACCAGGGTCTCCAGTGAGGAAAGCAGCCAGTCATCCATTTCAGAAAATTGCGGGATAATTGCTGAATCGGGCGTCCAGTTATCCAGGTTGGCATAGGTGACAAAGAAGGAATAGGTATTCCAGAGTGTGAGCATAAAGCTGCGCACAACCTCACCCACAAGTTCTTTACTAAAGCGGCGTTCGTTACCTGGAGGGCTGGATGTGTACATGTACCAGCGCATGGGATCAGCACCGTATTCATTGATCACTTCCCAGGGGTCAATCACATTCCCACGGGACTTGGACATTTTCTGCCCGTTTTCATCCAGAATTAATCCCAGGCAGATCACATTCTTGTAAGCTATGCTGTCCATTACCAGGCTGCTGATAGCGTGCAAGGAGTAAAACCAACCACGGGTCTGATCTACCGCCTCGCAGATGAAGTCAGCTGGAAACTGGGATTTAAATTCATCGAGATTTTCGAAAGGATAATGCCACTGAGCATAGGGCATGGAACCAGAATCAAACCAGACATCGATCAATTCGGTCACTCGTTTCATCTGTCTGTGCCCGCATTCAGGGCATGCGAAACGAACATCATCAACGTATGGTCGATGCAATTCGAGTTCGCTCATATCTTTGCCAACTAAGTCTGACAGTTCCTGCCTGGAGCCTACACATACCTGGTGGCGGCAATCCGGGCATTCCCAAACTGGTAAGGGCGTGCCCCAATAACGGTTGCGTCCTAAAGCCCAGTCGATATTATTTTCCAACCAATTGCCAAAGCGGCCATTTTTAATGTGTTCCGGCACCCAATTAATCTCCTGGTTGAGTTCCACCATGCGATCTTTGATAGCGCTGGTTTTAATGAACCAGGTCGGTCTTGCCATATAGAGCAGAGGTGTCTGACAGCGCCAGCAAAACGGGTAAGTATGGTTCATTTTCCCGGCATGGAAGAGCAGACCTCTGTCATGCAGATCCTGAATGATAGATGGATCGGCATCCTTGACAAAGACACCCGCCCAGGTCTGAACCTGGCGCAAAAAGCGACCTTCATCGTCAATAGTCATGAGTAGAGGCAGGTCGTATTGTTTGGCAACGTCCATATCTTCCATACCAAAGGCAGGCGCAATGTGGACCAAACCGGAGCCATCTTCCGTCGTGACATAATCGGCATTGACAACATAATGTGCTGGTTTTTCAGGAGGGAAAAAGGTAAACAAAGGCGCGTAGCGTTTGCCTTTAAGTGATTTGCCTTTCATTGTCTTAAGGATTCGCAATGGACGGTCACCAAAAACCTTTTCAACCAGGTTCTTAGCAAGGATCAATTTCTCTTCGCCCATGCCATCAGCAGTTACCAGGGCATATTCCACATCAGGGTGAGCCGCAACGGCAACATTACCTGGAAGGGTCCATGGAGTTGTGGTCCAGACCAGTAAACTGGTGTCTTCTTCATCCACCAATGGAAAACGTACAAAGATGCTCGGATCTTCAGTGTCTTCGTAACCCAACGCGACTTCATGGTCCGAAAGCGGCGTACCGCAGCGTGGACAATAAGGAACAACTTTGTGCCCCTGGTAGAGCAGATTTTTATCCCAAATTGATTTCAACAGCCACCAGACCGACTCAATGTATTCATTCGTGTAAGTCACGTAGGCGCGGTCTTTGTCGACCCAATAGGCAATCCTATCGGTCATGCGTTCCCAGTCCTGAATGCGCGAAAAAGCCGATTCACGGCAAAGCTGGTTGAACTCGGCGATGCCATATTCCTCGATCTGGCTTTTGTGGGTGAAACCCAGCTGTTTTTCGACTTCAATTTCAACCGGTAGACCATGAGTGTCCCAGCCACCACGTCGATCAACAAAGTACCCTTGCATAGTTTTATAGCGTGGGAACATATCCTTAAACGCTCGCGCCAAAACGTGATGGACACCAGGTTTCCCGTTGGCGGTGGGAGGACCTTCAAAAATCACAAAAGGCGGTCGATCTTTGCGGTCGTCTGAAGAACGCTTGAAAATATCATGTGATTTCCAGAAGCGCAGTTGCGATTCCTCTTCCGATGGAATATTTAGTCTGGATGAAACTGGTTTAAACATCTATCCTCCAATAATCAATTAAAAAAGCCCGCCCCAACAGGGACGAGCCACAATCTGCTCGCGGTACCACCCCGCTTCCCGGTCGAAACCAGGCGCTTGGTGCCCTTATAACGGAGGGCAATCGGCCCGCTTACTGACTTTTCGAGTGTGTTCGGCGCGCGGCTCAGGAAGGATTTTCATTCAATCGTTTCCACCCGGCTTCCACCATCCCGGGCTCGCTATTGGTCAGCACTGAATTACTCGTTTCCGTCACAGCCTAATAGAAAATTTTATCATAATTATGATGGTTTGGAAAAAATATCCTTAATACACGCTTTCATTTCGACTAAATCCTTTAGAGTCCCCTCCAGTTAACTGGAAATTTGTCGCATCTTTGTTTCTGGATTAAAAAAGAACCCTTTCGGGTTCTTGGTGGGTGCCTGGAGGGGGTCGAACCCTCAACATCTTCATCCACAGTGAAGCACTCTGCCATTGAGCTACAGGCACCATGTTAGGCGGCAATTCTAACACAAGCCCAAATGGACTGCAAGCCAGAATTTTATCGGTTTTTCGTTTGTTTTTACGTAAAAATCAAACTCAAATTCTCCCTTGGAATCGGACGTTGCTCAAAAGAACGCAGGTCCTTGACCACCACTGTTCCATTCGCCGCTTCATCCGGTCCTAAAACCAATGCGAATTTTACTCCAAGTCGGTCGGCGAGCTTAAATTGTTTTGTTAGCTTATCCGGTTCCGCCAGGATTACGTGAAAACCGTTCTCTCGCAATTCTGTTGCCAGACCGATCGATTCAAGCAGCATTTCTTCATTAAATACTGTGACAAAAACTGTATTGGGAAGGCTGAGGTCTGCCGGCAGCAAGCCATACGCTTCCAAGACCAGCATCACAACCACATCGCCCATGGCGAAACCAACACCAGGCAAAGGCTGCCCACCCACGTCCGCCACCAGGTTGGCATAATGCCCACCGCCCAAAATTGCCCTGAAATCACCTCTGATTTCGTGTGCTTCAAAGACCAGACCTGTGTAATAATCCAGCCCACGGATGATCTTCGGTTCATATCGAATATACTCATTCACGCCCAAAGCTTTGACGTACTCGAAAAGCAGGCTGAGTTCTTCCGATTCTTTCCATAAATCTGTACTGGCAAGCAGCGCTTTAATGGCAATGATCTGATCGGTGCTTAATCCCAAATCAGCCACATTTTTCTCCCAAACCTCAGCCGGTTGTTTGTCTATGCGATCGATCATCTTGAGCAAATCTGGTTTGGTTTCACTGCCGACGCCAATCTCAGTCAGTTTCCGGTCCATCAAACGGCGGTCATTTACCAAAATTTGAACCATATCGCTTTTCAGACCCACCAGCTTGAGAAAGTTGGCGGCAACTGCCAGTAATTCAGCATCCGCCTGCACGGCATCACTGCCAATCAGGTCAATATTCCACTGATAAAATTCTCGGGTGCGCCCTTTTTGAGGTCGTTCATAGCGCCAAAAAGGTCCAAACGCCCACCAACGCAATGGAAGAACCAGCTGATTTTGCTGGTTAGCTACCATTCGTGCCAGAGTCGGTGTCAATTCCGGGCGCAACGTAATCGGGTCACCACCACGATCTTCGAAAACAAAAGCTTGTTCCTTGACCAACTCCTCGCCTGATTTCGCAGCATACAGGTCAATTGTTTCCAGGCACGGACCCTCGTACCGTTGGTAACCAAAAGATTCAGAAGCAAGTTTAAGCCTCTCAACCAACCATTCCCGCCTAGCCATTTCTTCCGGGTAAAAATCCCGCGTACCTTTAACACTTCTAACAATATTCTTCATAGGAATCTGACCTCGAGTTTTAATCATTGTTAGTATAACATGCAGGTATCGTGTAAAATTAAACATTCAAAAAAGAGTAAAGGACTTATCATGAACATTGGTGAAATCGCTACTTTAGTACAGGGCAAGATCCTCACAGATGGAATCAATAAAAATCTCGAGGTTTCAGGAGCTTTCGCCGGAGATTTGATGAGTGATGTCTTAGCCACAATCAAACCGGAAGCAATCTTGATCACTGGTCTGAATAACCCCCAGGTCATTCGCACTGCTCTCATCGCTGATGTTCGAATGATCGTAATTGCCAGAGGAAAACAACCCACAATTGATATGATCGAGCTGGCAAATAGCGAAGGCATGCCAATGATCAGTTCACCAATGGGTTTATTTGAACTTTCAGCCAGGCTTGCGGAAAACAATATTGTAAGTTATGAGCAAGAGTTCGATTTATCGAAATGTGACTAATCGCTAAAATATTATGAGCAACCAGTTCTCTTTATCAGATTCGTCTGCAGGCAGAATAACTCGTGTTGAAGAACTTGCCTACGAGCTGACGATTGCTGAGGTAATGACCAGGAATCCGATCACGCTCGATATTAATACGAGCATGCGCGAAGCACTTGATCTGATTGGAAAATACAGGATATCCGGTGCCCCTGTAACAAGAGATGGTAAGTTAATTGGCATCCTTTCCACCGAAGATTTGATTCGTTCTCTGCGAGATGGTCGCATTGACCGAAAAGTTACCGTGTACATGACTCAAAATGTGATCACTGTCCACGAATATGACCAGGTTGTTGAGGCACTGAAAATTTTTTCCAAGACTAAGGTTGGTCGGCTTCCCGTGGTGGATATCAACAACAACCTCATCGGAATCCTAACCAAAGGCGACATTTCCAATGGTGTGTTAACTGCCCTGCAGCGCGACCTTGAAGCAGAGGAGTTGATCCGATACCGGGCTTCTCATCTGTTTGAGGATATTGTTTCTGATAGAACCAGTCTTATCCTGCGTTACACCATTAAAAAGGATGATTTTTTGCATGGCGGAGCCGCTTCCAACCGAATTAAAAAAGCACTTTTGCGCTTAGGCGCCTCACCGCAAATTGCTCGTAAATGTGGTATCGCGGTTTATGAGGCAGAAATGAATCTGATCATCCACACCAATCACGGTGGCTTTCTTCGGGTAGAAGTTGAAGAAAGCAAAATCATTATGGAAGCGTACGATGACGGTCCCGGCATCCCGGATATTGAAAAAGCGATGACTCCAGGCTGGTCCACGGCAACTTCTGAGGTACGCAACAAAGGATTTGGAGCAGGCATGGGGTTGGTGAACATCAACAATTGCGTAGATGAGATGATCATTAAGTCCTCAACAGAGAGTGGGACAAATCTGTTTATGACTATGAATCTTGATAAAGCAACCAAACAGGAATAATCAATGTATCTTCAAACCATCTTGGACCACCTTGACCTAACCCTTCTCACTGAAGAGAGAGATTTTTTGCGCATTCACATCGATTCTGCCTATATGTCGGACCTGCTGAGTTGCGTGATGACAGGTGCAAAACCGCAGAGTGTCTGGGTCACTTTGATCGCAAATATTAATATCGTAGCTGTAGCCAGCCTGTTGGAGATTTCTGCCATCATTATTACCGAGAATGCCCAACCAAACCAGGAAACGATCGACCGTGCCAATATGGAAGGTATCGTACTTCTTTCCACAAACGCCGCTAACTACACAGTGTCGGGCCACCTCTGGGAACTTGGGATTAGGGATCAATAAACAATGACCGTCCACCGCATGGAGCTGCATGTACATTCTGTTCTTTCGCCTTGTGCCAGCCTGGAGATGATCCCGCCGCTGATTATCGAGAAAGCCCTTGAAGCCAAGATCGACATAATAGCGCTAACAGACCACAACTCAGCTTCCAATGTGCCGGCTGTGCTTGAGGCAGCTGCTGGAACTGGCGTAAAGGTAATACCGGGGATGGAACTTGAGACTGCGGAAGAGATCCATGTTTTGTGTTTGTTCGACACCCTGGCTCAGCTCCAGGTTTTTGAGAAAATGGTTAACCTCCATCTTCCCAACTATAAAAACAATGAGGACTTTTTTGGTTCCCAGTTAATAGTTGACAAAGATGGTAACTTCTTACGCAAAGAAGAACGATTACTTCACACGGCTTCCGATCTATCAATTTTCGAAGCACAGAAGGAAGTGCAAAAGCTGGGAGGGTTGTTTATTCCAGCTCACGTCGAACGGGAAGAAAACGGTATGCTCCCCCGCCTGGGTGGTGTGCCACCGGAGCTGCACCTCGCAATTGTAGAGATTTCAAGTTACGAAAGCTCAACGGAAGTTCGCAAACTTTGGCCTGATCTTAAAAAAATGCATATCATAAAGAATGGCGACGCCCACGACCTGGATGGTATGATCGGATCGACGAGACTCGATATCGACAGCGTAAACATCGCGAGCATTGAACAAGCGATATTAGAACAGACGTAAGTTCGAGAGTCGGCAGCTTATAACTGAAAGCTGACAGCAAAAATTCTACATCAGGTAGTAGTTCAACCCGTCAATCGACGGCAGGATGGGAAAGATCTTTTTATTTCTCAGAAGGTATCCAATATCTCGGAAGCCTGTGGTCAAAACAATACGCCGCTAAGAGATCGCACGATCGGAATTATGTAGTTTGGTCGTCGACCACCTGTTCAGGAGTAGGACCTGAAAATCCTCATTAGCGCTAGTAATG
This sequence comes from uncultured Anaerolineaceae bacterium, assembly GCA_964507335.1. GTDB lineage: Bacteria > Chloroflexota > Anaerolineae > Anaerolineales > Anaerolineaceae > Mesolinea. Next base: position 16,942 of record CAZDPK010000002.1, read on the forward strand.
AAAATTGTTATTGTCATATCAGTACCAATGTTTTATACTTAACCGAGTTATTGTTTCTATATTTATTTCTGGCTAATTAGTTTTACCTGAAGGACTGAAGCCTGTTGAAATGTTTATTACCCTTTATTACGTTTAATTTTCCCTGCAGATCAAAGAATCTGATTTTGCCCCTAGCCTGTTTAATGAAAGGACAATGATTCCAAACAAAAAAAGCCTCATCGCTATCCTCCGGGTTGACGTTTCACCCAAATTGAACAAAGCAGACCACCTAATTTATCTCAAGGAGATTTTATGGAAAATGCAACCAACCATCAAAAAATAAACTATGACCATCCCGATGCAATCAATGAAATCCGCGATATTGTCTTGGAAACCGGAAGAAATAAGGAAGCTCTTATTGCAATCCTGAAAAAAGTAGCTGACCGTTTTGGATTCATATCAAACACCGCCGTCCAGGAGGTTAGCCGTCAAACTTCGATATCCGCAGCAGAGATATTCTCCGTGGCAACATTTTACCGGATGCTCCCAACAACTGAACGCGGTCGGCATGTGATCGAATTTTGCGAAAGCCTGCCCTGCCACGTTGTTGGAGGACGCGAGTTATACCGCGCCCTAATAGATCAATTAGGTATCCACCCTGGAGAAACAAGTGCAGATGGCAGATTTACACTGCTCACCACCAGCTGCCTGGGGGTCTGTGAGGTTGGTCCTGTTCTTTCGATTGACAACAATATTCATGGGAATCTCAGCGCCGAAAATCTGTCTGAAATTCTTGCTAAGTACGAATAGGAGCTCTGATGAAAAAATATCGGTCTATGGTTTTAATATCAAGCGGCGAATCAAGCCAGCAAAAAGGCTCAGATGCTGTAATAGATGCCTTTCATCAGGCGATTGAGAAATATGATCTTGGCAGTGAAGTTTACGTAACCACCATTCCAGATGCCAGCAGTGCAAAAACCCAGCCTTTGGTCATTGTCTATCCCGAAGCAGTGGCGTACGGACCTGTCACAGAAGAAAATGTGGATTACCTTGTTTCTGAGCACCTCTATAAAGGTAGGGTTGCTGATTCCTTAAAGGTAAGTGACCCGTTTGAAACAAAGCGAATTTCTTGGCTGCTCCAGCGGACAGGTACTTTGCCAGCCGAAAATCGGATCGTCCTTGAGTACGTGGGCGTTATTGACCCAAACAGCATTGACGATTTTCTGACCCACGATGGTGGACAAGCGTTTGCCACTGCCATGGAGATGGAACCACAAAAAGTAATTGACATTATTAAAAAATCAGGTCTGCGCGGACGTGGTGGGGCAGGTTTTCCAACCGGCATCAAGTGGCAAGCTGTCAGGGACGCCCCCGGGGAGAAGAAATACATCATCTGCAATGCGGATGAAAGCGAACCAGGCACCTTTAAGGACAGGGTAATCCTGGAAGGAAATCCCTTCTCAATGATTGAAGCTATGCTCATCGCAGGCTACGCCTGTGGAGCTGATGAAGGCTACATTTACATCCGTGGTGAATACCACGACGCTCTGGAAAAGATTACCAATGCCATCCAGGCTTCCAGAGAATTTGGGGTGCTTGGAAAGAATATTCTCAACACGGGTTTTGACTTCGATATCCATGTGCACTCCGGTGCCGGCGCCTATATATGCGGCGAAGAAACTGCATTGCTTGAATCGATTGAAGGCAAGCGCGGTGAGCCCAGACCCAAGCCGCCATATCCAACCACTCACGGGCTTTGGGGCAAGCCGACCCTGATCAACAACGTTGAAACCCTCGGCAACATTCCAGCCATCATACAAAATGGAGCTGAATGGTTCCGTGCCCAGGGCACTCCCTCCAGCCCAGGCACCAAGGTTTACACCATCCTTGGGAATGTCAATAAAACTGGACTGATGGAAGTACCAATGGGCATTACCCTCAGGGAAGTCATTGGTATTTATGGCAAAGGAATGAAAAGCGGTACTTTCAAGTTTGCTCAAACGGGTGGTTCTAGCGGGTCCATCATTCCAGCGATCATGCAAGATACGCCCATGGATTTTGATTCGTACCGCAATGTAGGTGTTTCGTTGGGTTCTGGAGCGCTCTTGATATGCGATGACAGCAACTGTATTGTCGACTGTGTACGCGTTTTAATGAGGTTTTTCAAAGTGGAATCATGCGGCAAGTGCGTGCCATGCCGTATTGGTACTGAACAAGCCCTGGAGATCATGACCGCCATCTCTGAAGGTCACGGAACAATGGAACATTTAGCACAACTGGAATGGCTTCGCCATGGCATGGAGGAATTTTCTAACTGCGGTTTGGGTCAGACGGCCGGAACACCGATTAAAAACATGTTGGACCATTTCCGTGCTGAAGTTGAAGCTCATATCAAGTTGGGTGTCTGTCCTGCTGGAGTTTGTTCGATGGGTAAGTAGCTTGAAAAACCGCAAGGTTCGAGAGACGTAAACAACAGTACGATTTAATGACTATACTTAAGAATTGCGTTGACCAATCTTGGGTTCAAGGTTACACTTATTGTAAATAATTTCACAAAGTATCTGAGTGCTTTGTATGAGGAGAATAAACAACTATGACGAGTACAACCCAGCCTATTGACCCACTTTACAATCCAAAATTGCGGCCAATTATCGATAAAATCATTGAGGACAACATCGATCTGGATGGTGGGCTCATGGTAGTTCTAAACAACTTACAATCAAAAATTGGTTACCTTTCGGCTCCAATGCAGGAATATGTTGCCGAATGCCTCAGCATCCCGGTCAGTAAAGTGCATGGCGTTGTTTCTTTCTACTCCTTCTTCACCACAGTTCCTCGGGGTAAGCATGTGATTAAATTCTGCATCGGTACTGCTTGTTATGTTGGTGGTGTTACGCAGATGATTGATAAAGCCAAGCAAATGTTGGGGATCGATCCTGGTCAAACAACCAGTGACGGCTTGATTACCCTGGAAGTTTGCCGCTGCGTCGGTGCCTGCAGTGCGGCACCAGTCGTGGTTGTTGACGAAGTAAACAACGGTCGGATGAAACCAACCAAGTTCACCAAGATTATTGAAAAAGTCCTTAGCGACGAGGCAGCGGCTTGAGAGAACTAGCCCTCCACATTCTGGATATCGCTGAAAACAGTATTTCGGCTGGCGCAAGCAAGATCGAAATAGTGGTTAAGCAAGATAGCCGGAATGATGAGTTGTGGATCTCGGTCAAAGATAATGGCAGAGGGATGGACGAGGAATTGCTAGCGAAAGTGATAGATCCTTTTGTTACCAGCCGCACCACCCGTAAGGTTGGACTGGGTATTCCTTTGCTTAAACAGGCTGCAGAAGCCTGTAATGGTGGAATGACGATCGAGTCCCAACCTGGAATAGGCACAGAATTATCAGTGAAATTTCAGGACAGCCATATTGACCGCATGCCTTTAGGCAGCCTGGCAGACACCTTCTTGAGTCTGCTTTTAGGCACACCGGATGTGAACTGGGTGCTTCGTTACCAGGTTGACGACCAAGTCTTCGATTTCGATGACACTGAAGTCAAAGATGTGCTGGATGGTATGCCGCTGACGGATTATCGAGTGATAGAGTATCTCACCAATACCATTAATGATGGTATTAATGGAATCAATGAAAATTCAATCAAACAAGGAGTGAATTATGCCCACAATTAATTCTATCGAAGACCTCAAGAGATTACGCGAAGAAGCTCAAAAAATAAAAGAAATGCGTGACCAGACTGGAAAAACCCAGATCGTGGTTGGCATGGGCACCATCGGTATTGCTGCCGGTGCGCGTGAAACCTTGAAAGCGATCCTGAACGTTATTGAGGAAAAGAATCTGCCCGATATTGTCCTTCGCCAAACCGGCAACCTCGGTCTCAGCGGTCAGGACCCTGTCGTTAAAGTGACGTTGCCAAATCAGGAAGAAATTGTCTATGTCAAAGTTAGTCCTGAAATTGCACGAAAAATTATGCAAGATCATGTCATCGGTGGCAAGGTGCTCACTGATTATGTAATAAAAGAATAAACAAATTTTAGAAAGGTAAGAAAAGAGAATCTAACATGGCATATTATCGATCAACGATTCTTGTTTCGATGGATCCAATTTGTGTCGAGAAAGGCGCCATCCAGATCAAAGAGCAGATCATCGAAGAATTGAAATTGCACAGAATTCTGGATGAAGTCCAAATTCTCGATAGCCCGCGGATCGGTGACCCCGAATCCGAAGGACCAGACATCCTGGTCTATCCGGAAGGCAGCCACTACATCGCACTGACGCCTGAAAGCGTTCGCCCCCTGGTGGTTGAGCACTTCATTAAAGGTCGCGAACTTGAGCAATATAGTGCAAAAATGCGCGACCTCATGGATGAAGAGGTGCGTGAACCGAAAGACAAAGAGATCCGCATCATCCTGGAGAATATCGGTAAAGTCGATCCCCGCAACATTGAGGATTATATTGCCACCGATGGTTATTCAGCGCTGGTAAAAGCTTTAACCGAGATGACTCCAGAGGATGTTGTCCAAACTATTCTGGATTCCAAGCTGCGTGGTCGCGGTGGTGCAGGCTTCCCAACCGGTTTGAAGTGGAAATTCGCTCGCCAGGCACCTGGCAACCCCAAATACATGGTCTGTAACGCAGACGAGGGTGATCCCGGTGCTTTTATGAACCGCAAGGTTCTGGAAGGTGATCCTCACGCAGTAATCGAAGGCATGGCAATTGGTGCGTATGCTGTTGGTTCCAACCAGGGTTATGTTTACTGCCGTGCAGAATACCCAATCGCGGTGAGCACGCTTAATATTGCCATCAAGCAAGCGAAAGAATATGGTTTGCTTGGTAAAAATATTCTGGGCACAGATTTCTCCTTCGACTTGGAAGTCCGCATGGGTGCAGGCGCTTTTGTGTGCGGTGAGGAAACCGCTTTGATCGCTTCGATCGAAGGAAGTCGTGGTGAACCTCGCGTCCGCCCTCCATTCCCTGCTACCAAGGGTCTTTGGGGCAAGCCTACCAACATCAACAATGTTGAGACATATGCCAACGTTCCAAAAATCATTTCTCGAGGTTTGGAATGGTATACCAGTATGGGTTCTGAAAAGAGTAGAGGAACAAAGACCTTTGCGCTTGCAGGTGATGTAGCCCACACCGGTCTGATTGAAGTTCCCTTTGGTATGACCCTCCGTGAGATCATTTATGATATTGGTGGTGGAATCAAAGATGGCAAGGCGTTCAAAGCCGTTCAGACGGGCGGTCCTATGGGTGGTTGTTTGCCCACCAGTGATCTGGACTTACCTGTAGATTACGAGAGTCTTGGAGCCGCAGGCTCAATTATGGGCTCTGGCGGTATGATCGTTATGGACGAAGACACCTGTATGGTCGACATTGCCCGGTTCTTCATGGAATTTACCCAGGAAGAATCCTGTGGAAAATGCGTTCCCTGCAGAGTTGGTACTCGCCGCATCCTTGAAATTCTCGAACGAATTTGTGCTGGTGGCGGTATCCCCGAAGATATCCCCATGCTTCGCAGTCTTTGTGACGAAATCAGGCAGGATAGCCTTTGCGGTTTGGGACAAGGTGCTCCGAACCCGGTTGTCTCAACTTTAAATCACTTTTTGGACGAATACGAAGCCCATATTTACGAAAAACGTTGCCCTGCAAAGGTTTGCCGTAACCTGATCAGTTACCATATCTCACCTGAAAATTGCACTGGTTGTACTATCTGTGCCCGTAACTGCCCGGTTAACGCTATTAGCGGCGAACGAAAGCTCACACACGTCATCGATCAGGACATCTGCATTCGTTGTGGCATTTGCCAGCAGGTCTGCAATTTTGATGCTGTAGAGGTCAACTAAGCCTACGAGACGATGGAGAAAATTAGATGATCAAATTAACTATAAATGAATTGCCCGTCGAAGTTGAACTTGGGTCAACCGTATTGGAAGCTGTTCAGAAAGCTGGCTTTAATGTCCCAACTTTGTGCTACCACCCCAAATTGGTACCCTATGGAGCCTGCCGCTTGTGTCTGGTCGAAGTTGAAGGTGCCAGAACTCTGCAGCCTTCCTGTACCGTCCCTGTAACTGAAGGAATGAAAGTTCACACCGACACAGAAAAGACCAGAGCAGCCCGTCATTTCGTTTTATCCATGCTCTTCAGTGAACGCAATCACTTCTGCATGTACTGTCAAGCTACCGATGGTGATTGCGAACTGCAGCAAGCGGCTTACGACGAAGGCATGAATCATTGGCCTATCACTCCAGCTTACAAACCCTTCAATGTGGACACCAGCCATCCGGATTTCATCCTGGATAATAACCGTTGTATCATTTGTCGGCGTTGTGTCCGTACCTGCTCCGAATTGGTAGGTAACCACACACTCGGCATCGAAGAACGTGGCTCTGCCAACATCCTGGTTGCTGATGGTAATGTCCCTCTGGGTGAAAGCACTTGCATATCCTGTGGCAACTGTGTCCAGGTTTGCCCTACGGGCGCACTCTTCGACCGCCGTTCCATGTACCAGGGTCGTGATACCGACCTCACCCACACCAAATCAATCTGTATGGATTGCAGTGTTGGTTGCTATCGTGTAGTAAAGACCCGCGACAATCGCTTGGTACGCATTGATGGCGACATGGATGCTACCTTTGCCGACAGCTTGTTATGCGAAAAAGGCCGTTACAACCCGGTCAAAGAAGATCGTGTCCGTGTCACTGAACCTCTCATCCGTCGTGATGGTGAATTTCTACCAATCGATTGGGAAAATGTTTTGAATGTTGTTTCTACCCAACTGAAAGCTCACGACAGCAGCGAAATTAAAGCTTTCATCTCTGGTCGTCAATCGATCGAAAACCTGAGTGCTTTCCAGAATTTCTTCAAGGAGAATTACAACGTTGGTCAAACCGCCTTGTTTGGTCACGATGAGAGTGCAGCTATTAGCGTTGAACTGGCTCGCGAATTTGGACCCTTCGAATCTAGCCTGGATGCCCTGGTTGAGGCTGATGCCGCCATTATCCTTGGCGCAGACCTGATCAAGGATTTCCAGGTTGCCGGCTTCTTGCTCAAGCGAAAACTGAGCGAAGCGTTCAACCTTGTAATGGTCACCAAAGAGGAAAATAAACTTGCCAATCACTTCACTAATAGATTAGTAACCGTCGGTGAGAACTTTGAACAGATCATTGACCTCCTGGCTTGCTATAAAGCCGGTGGTGTCTGCGCAGAGACCGATCAGATCATCGAAAGTGAAGGCTTAAAAGCCCACAGAGCGTATCGATTGCTGGAAACTATCCCATCCTGGCAGCATCCGGTAGTTATCATCGGAAAAGAGTTTGCCAAAGTAAAGAACCTGGAAGCCCTAAAGAAAATGGTCCGTTACTCCCAGGAAGTCGGTGCAAAAGTGATCATCATGAAAGGTGATACCAACAGTTTCGCAGCATCCCTGCTGGGACTGGAGCTGAGCCCTGAAGTCACTGGAAGCCCCGTAGCTTTCTATGCACTTGGCGATGGTCATGCTTGCCATCATGCGCTGGAAGGTTTGAAAGACAGCGGCTTCAAGATCGTTCAGTCCAGTTACATGGATGAATTTGCTCAGGAAGCAGATGTGGTCTTGCCCTGCAAGATCTGGGCTGAGGAAGAAGGTCATTACCTGACCACCGATGGTCGACTTGAGCTGAACCGACAGACGTTAGTTGCCGGTGAGCAACAACGATCGGTTTCCGCGGTCCTGGCTGATCTCTCAGAAAAATCGGGCTTCAGCCTCCAATCCGATTGGCAGGCGGTTGTGACTGGCAAAATTTCTTCGATCGTTTTGGCCTGAGCCAGCGGTTGACACAAAGGAGTATGAAAGGAAAAACATGGCAAAACCAAAAGTAGCTTCTGACTGGCTTGCGGGTTGTGCTGGCTGCCATATGTCCTTTTTGGACATTGACGAAAGGATAATTGAACTGACCAAGTTGGTCGATCTCCGTGCAACGCCTATTACTGACCTAAAAGAACCGGATAAAGAAGGCGTGGATGTCGGCATCTTGGAAGGTGGCATTGCTAATTCGTATAACGAAGAAGTCGCGATAAGAATGCGCGAACGATCAAAGATTCTGATTGCATTAGGTGACTGCGCTGTTTTTGGCGGTGTACCTGCTATGCGCAACTTTTTCGGAGCCGATGAAGCCCTCAAACGTGCTTACATTGAAGCTGAAAGCGTGGATGAAAGCGGAAAAATTCCGGACGACCCTGAACTGGCAGTTTCACAGCATGTGCGCCCTGTCAGCGATGTCGTTAAAGTTGATGTTTTCTTACCCGGTTGTGCACCCAGTGCTGATGCGATTTTCCACGTTCTGGCAGAGCTCGCCCAGGGGCGTATGCCCGAAGTTAACGAACTGACCAATGATTGGCACTAGGAGAAGATATGGTCACACAGAAAATTACTATTGAACCCGTAACCCGAATTGAAGGGCATGCTAAAGTCACCATCCACATGAAGGATGATGGTACTGTCGAACACGCCTATTTCCATGTAAACGAATTCCGTGGTTTCGAAAAATTCTGCGAAGGACGTTTTGTATCCGAAATGCAGCAAATCACCCCCCGCATCTGTGGCATTTGCCCGGTCAGTCATCATCTGGCTGCAGCCAAAGCAGCAGATATCGTTATGGGTTGTCCCCCTCCCCGCCCTGCATCACTGTTACGCGAACTGATGCACATGGGGCAGATAATTCAAAGCCATGGTATGCACTTCTTCGAACTGGCAGGACCAGACCTCTTATTGGGGTTTGACGCTGACCCAGCTATTCGAAATGTGGTCGGACTAATACAGGCTGATCCCGATCTCACCGTTAAGGCAGTGCGCCTTCGCAAGTTTGGTCAGGCAATCATCTCGGAGTTGGGAGAACGCAGCATTCACCCCACGTTTGCTATCCCGGGTGGCGTCAACCGCGCACTTTCTCCAGAAGGACGCGATCGAATTCTGGCTCAATTGGACGATCAAATCACAACAACCTTGCTTGGTATCAAGATTGTAAAGGACTGGGCTGATGCCAACCCCGAGACAGTCCAAAGATTCGCTGTCTTTCCCACTGGTTATCTCGGTCTAACCACCCCTCAAAACAGCCTTGAGCTGTACGATGGTGATATCCGTCTCAAAGACCGCAACGGTCTCGAGTTAGAAATCTTCAGCGCACAAAACTACCTTGATTACATTGCTGAACACGTTGAACCCTGGTCTTACCTGAAGTTCCCCTATTACAAGAAATTGGGCTTCCCTGAGGGTGTCTACCGTGTTGGTCCACTTGGTCGTATTAACCTGTGCGAACAGATTGACACCCCACTGGCGAACGACGAGTTGAAACTCTTCAAAGCAATCAATAACGGCGCACCTGTCGAGAATACACTCCTCTACCACTATGCCCGAATGATTGAAACGCTCTTCGCTTGCGAACGCGTTCGTGTTTTGCTGGAAGATCCTGATATTCTAAGCAACGACATTCTCAACACCCGCCAGCACCCAGTCGGACATGGCGTGGGTATCATTGAAGCTCCCAGGGGTACTTTGATCCACGATTACTATGCCGATGAACTTGGTAGGCTGGAACGAGTCAACCTTATCGTTTCCACTGGTCACAACAACTATGCCATGAGCAAAGCTGTTGACATGGTCGCTAAGGAATATGTACGCGGTCCGGAAATTAAAGAAGGCATGCTGAACCGTGTTGAGCACGCCATTCGCGCTCACGACCCCTGCCTTAGCTGCTCGACCCATGCTGTTGGTCAGATGCCCATCGAGATTACGGTCTACGATTCCAAGGGCAACCTGACTCAAACGCTGAAGCGATAAACAAAATAAGTCTACGCTAAAACCTCCCCTTAAGGTATTATAGGGGAGGTTTTATTATTTGTTTAGGAATAGGTTATGAAAAGACTGATTATTGCGTACGGAAACCGAGATCGGGAAGACGACGGTGCCGGTTGGCATATTTTGGAAAAAATCACCCGTTCTTTCGGCTTGGAAGTCCCGAATTACCCAGGTGAATGGGTTGAAACAGAGGATGGCTCGTTGCGCTTCCTCTACCTTTTCCAACTGCTGCCTGAAATGGCGGAGGATATTGTTGAGTATGACAAGGTCATTTTTATAGATGCGCACAATTCCGATCAGCTCGATGATCTTCTGTTTGAAGAGGTTCAGCCCACCACGGCTCATTCAGCCTTCACTCATCACATGAGCGCAGGCGAGCTTCTCAGTATAGCAAAAACGCTGACAGGTACCTTCCCAAATGCAATGATGCTGACGGTCAGAGGATTTTCCTTCCAGTTTAAACAGGAGCTTTCTAAAAAAACCGCCCAATTGGTTGAACAAGCTGCTGGACTTTTGCAGGTTGAGTTGGGATTGTCGAAACCTAATCCATTACCTTATGTAGATATGCCTATTAAAACCTACCTCGATTCGGCTCCCCAGTTGATTGACCAAAGCAAACCGGTCATTCGTGAGCATTCGATGGAATTGATCGTGAATGGGGAAAGTTGGCTGTCTTTCATTTGCTCACCTACAGAGCTAAAGGAACTGGCAGTAGGCTTTTTATGGAACGAAAAAGTGATTTCGGAAAAAAGCCAAATTCTGGATATCTTCTTGAAACCAGATTGGAGTGCCATTGAGATCAAGGTAAGTAACGAGACAAACAAGCCGACAAAGTTCCATCGTACCTCAACCGGCACAGAACCGCTGCAGTCAACTCCTCCATATATTTCGTCTAAGCCAAGACAACTTTCTGCCAAAGAGCTGCCGGTTTTATACCACCAGTTCACAATGAAACAAAAGTTGCACGATCATTCCGGCGGTTTCCACACGGCAGGGCTAAGCGATGGACAAAAAATCAACCTGGTGATGGAAGACTTGGGGAGGCACAACTGCATTGACAAACTGGCTGGTGCCTGGCTTTTAGGCGAGCAGGACTTTGAACCGGTTATCCTCTTGCTCACCGGTCGGGTCAGCTCGGAAATGGTAATGAAGAGCCTGGCAATGGGTGTCAAGATGATCATCAGCCGCACCACCCCCACCGCACTTGCAATCGAACTATCACAACAAGCCGGTATCTGTCTGGTTGGCTACATGCGCGCAAATCAGTATGAGGTCTACTCCCACGCAGAATACCTTGTGTAGGTTTGCCATCTTGAGCGAAGCGAAGGAATTAACAAACCTTTAGGGGGAGTTTAAAAGCAATTTAATAATAATTGACAGAGATGTTTCTTATACTTTCAATCCGCCTGTTTAATCCATTTGTTTGAATAAGATGGCTACAGATGCTGAATTAAGGGCTGCACACCAATCGTTTTCGATTGCTTTCAAGACCTCCTCAACCTCGTCCTGAGTTTGATACCCGTTGAAAATCCTGAATATTTCAGATTATTAAGATACCTCCTATGCTCATGCCCTTGACACCGAGGGTATAATCTTCATATGCACGAATTAGCAGTAACAGAGAGCTTGTTGACAATTGTGGTCGAATCTGCCAATGAAAACAATGCCCAAAAAGTGACCGACATCACGCTTTCGATTGGGGCACTTTCGTCCATCATCGATGATTCCGTTCAGTTCTATTGGGACCACATCAGCAAGGGAACAATCGCAGAAGGAGCAATACTCCACTTCAATCGCATTCCAGCAACCCTGCTCTGCCTGGACTGTAATTCTGAATTCACACTTGAAGACGAACTGACACCCTGCCCGTATTGCAACAGTATTTACCTGAACATCATCGCTGGAGAAGAATTCCAGGTCGATAGCATCGAAATTCAAAAAGAGGAAGATGAAAACAATGAAACAACGAGTTGAAATCGTTAAAAGGATTTTGGATTCCAATGAACAGTTAGCCGAACAAAATCGAAAGAAACTGGATGACCACCAGGTTTTTGGTATCAATGTAATGGCCTCACCAGGTGCCGGTAAAACCACTTTTATCCTTCAAACCATCACCAACTTGCCAAAAGACATTCGCCTGGGCGTGATCGAAGGTGACACAGCGCCTGTCACGATTGACGCAGAAAAAATCACAGCAGTTGGTATGCCAGCTGTCCAAATCAACACTGGCGGTGATTGTCACCTGGACGCCAATATGGTCGGTCTGGCAATCGACGAACTCGACCTGGATGAAATCGATCTGCTCCTGATCGAAAACGTGGGTAATCTGGTTTGCCCGGCTGGCTTTGCGCTTGGTAATCATGCCAACATCCTGATCTCCTCGATTCCTGAAGGCGACGATAAGCCCTATAAATACCCAAATATCTATCGAAATATCGATGTTCTGATCATCAACAAGATCGATCTTTCACCCTATGTCGACTTTCGGATGGATTATTTCCAGCAAGGCGTTGAAATGCTTAACCCCGGTGTTAAAACCTTCGCGGTCAGTTCCAAGACTGGAGAAGGCTTTGAAAACTGGATCGAATGGCTGCAAGAAAAGGTCAGAACTACCCAGGAATAAATGAAAGCAATCAATAAACGGGTGCTCGTTCAAGGCATCGTCCAGGGTGTTGGCTTTCGACCAACGGTTTATGGCTACGCGCAAAAGCACGGTCTGACCGGCTGGATTCTCAATTCTGCGCACGGCGTGGAAATTGAAGTTCACGGCGATCCACAGAGGCTGGACGCTTTCCTACAAGAATTGCGCGAAAAACCACCCCTGATGGCTCAAATCGATGCATTTGAAGTTTCCGATGTACCTGCAAAGCAGTATAAAAGCTTTCAAATCATCGCGAGCCAGGATAATCCTGCTGATTTTTTACCTATTTCCCCCGATCTCGATGTTTGCCCGGAATGTCTGCGGGATTTGTTTGACCCTGCGAATCGCCGTTATCACTACCCTTTCATCAACTGCACCAATTGCGGTCCTCGCTTTTCAATTGTGAAAACTATCCCTTACGATCGCCCCAACACCAGCATGTCTGGTTTTCCGTTATGCCCGGATTGCGCAAAAGAATATCACGACCCTTCAGATCGGCGTTTTCACGCCCAACCTATTGCCTGCCCTGTCTGCGGACCGCAGGTCTGGTTGCAAAAAAACGGTCAGGAGATTGCATCTGCTGAGGACGCTATTCGCCTGACTCGGAAGATGCTGGCTGATGGCAAAATTTTAGCGATCAAAGGCTTAGGCGGCTTTCATCTCGCTTGCGACGCCTTGAATGAAAGCGCAGTATTGCAACTCCGATTGCGCAAGCGCAGGAGCATGAAACCTTTTGCCCTGATGAGCTCCGATCTTGAAACTATCAGGAATTTCGCCAATATTTCAGCCGAAGAAGAAAAAATGCTGGTCTCTACCCAATCACCCATTGTTGTGCTCAATCTGACGGAACAAGGGAAAAAACTAGCAGGAATCGTCGCTCCTGATCAAAATACATTGGGATTCATGCTGCCTTACACACCCTTACATTACCTCTTGTTGGAAAAGGCAAATAACTATCCCGAAGTCCTCGTGATGACCAGTGGAAACATCAGCGAAGAGCCTATCGTGACGGAAAACGATGAGGCCTTTGAAAAAATTGGCAATATCGCCGATGCCTTTCTCTTGCACAACCGACCCATCGAAACCCGCATTGACGACTCGGTGCTTACCCAGGTCGTCGGGCAGCCCTATTTCATCCGCCGTGCCAGAAGTTACGCGCCATCTCCGATCCGTCTGCCTTTCAATACTGCTCCTGTGTTGGCAACTGGCACACATCTGAAGAACACTTTCGCCCTTTCGCGTGACCGTTATGCCTTTGTCAGTCATCACATTGGTGATCTTGAAAACCAGGAAACGCTGGATGCCTTTACACAAGCCATTGATCATTACCAACAGATTTTCAGGATTCAGCCACAACTGATTGCCGCAGATCTGCACCCTGATTACCTGGCAACCCGTTATGCACAGGAACTCTCCACCAAAGAACAACTCCCATTAATCCAGGTACAACATCACCATGCCCACATCAGCTCCTGCCTGGCAGATAATGGCTGGAAAAGTAACGATCAAGTCATCGGCTTGGCCTTTGACGGTACTGGTTACGGACTCGACGGCGCTATCTGGGGAGGGGAGGTGCTTCTTGCGAATTACTCAGGTTTTGAACGCCGCTTTCAGCTCGAATACGCTCCCTTGCCCGGTGGTGATGTTTCTATTCGCAAACCTGCCAGGCTCGCCCTTGCCTATTTACATCACTTCGGCTTGCTTGAAAATGCTGAAGATCTTGCCCCCTATCACTACCTGGATGAAATTGAAAGACAAGTTCTGATCCACCAGGTGGAGACTGGTTTTAATACCCCGCTAACAAGCAGTATGGGAAGGCTTTTTGATGCTGTGGCATCCCTGATCGGGTTATATCAGGAAATAAACTATGAAGCCCAGAATGCCATCCGTCTTGAAGCCATTGCCGATCCTGATGAAAGCTCTGCTTACGAATTCCCGATCCAGGCAAGCCAGTTATTGATCAAACCGCTCTTCGAACAGATCCTGACCGATCTGCGTGGAAATCTGCCCCAATCAACCATCTCTGCAAAGTTCCACAATAGCATCATTCGACTCGCGCTTGAAGTTTCTGAGCAATTGAGATCAGAGACCGGTCTCAATACTGTGGCAATTTCGGGTGGAGTGTGGCAGAATAAACGTCTGATCAACAATCTGATTCCCGCCCTGGAAAAGGCTGGTTTTATCCCGCTGTGGCACCACCAGGTGCCCACCAACGACGGTGGTGTTGCCCTTGGGCAATTGCTGACCGCCCTCTTCCAAGCGGAATTGATAAAGGAGTAATTATGTGTCTAGGTATCCCTGGAAAAGTAATTGAAATCTACGAAATCGACGGGACTTTAATGTCCAAAGTCGATTTTGATGGCGTAGTCCAGGATGTTTGCATCGCCACCACCCCGGAAGTCCAGGTTGGACAATATATATTGGTTCACGCTGGCTTTGCCTTGAATGTGCTTTCTGACTTGGAAGCCAGTGAGACCCTCAAAATTCTCAAGGATCTCGAGCAATTTAACAAAGAATATTACGGAGATCAGGACGCACAATGACGGTCAACAATATCAGCCAGGAATCGATCCGTCAGACCAAAGCCGTAATGGAGGAGATCCACCGAATAACCACCCGGCACTGGAACATCATGGAAATCTGTGGTGGGCAAACTCACTCGATTATGGAATATGGGCTGGATCAACTCCTCCCTGAGAAAATTAACCTAATTCACGGACCAGGCTGCCCGGTATGTGTGACATCGCTGGAACTGATCGAACGTGCTCTGCAGATTGCCGCCCTACCTGGTGTGGTGATGACCAGTTTTGGCGACATGCTGCGCGTGCCCGGTTCGAGCTCCGACTTGTTTGGCGCTCGTGCCAAAGGCGCCGATGTGCGCGTGATTTATTCTCCAATGGACGCTGTAAAATTGGCGCAAGCAAACCCCGAAAAGCAGGTTGTCTTTTTTGCCGTGGGATTTGAAACAACCGTCCCTGCAATTGCCGCCAGTCTGCTTCATGCTGACAAACTCGGGCTTAAGAATTTTTCCATCCTGCCTGCTAATGTCCTTGTTCCACCGGCTATGCACGCCATTTTGCAGAGCCCGGATAACCGCGTCAACGCCTTTTTGGCGGCAGGTCATGTTTGCGCCATTATGGGTTATTGGCAATATGAGCCTATAGCCGAAATGTATCAGACTCCTATGGTCGTGACTGGTTTCGACCCGCTCGACCTGGCTATGGGCATTCTGATGAATGTTCGCCAGCTGGAAGAAGGTCGCGTCGCAGTTGAGAATGCTTACCCCAAATACGTTACTCGGGAGGGCAACCAGATTGCCCAGGCTATGATTAACCAGGTTTTTAAACCAGTGGACCGTCAATGGCGCGGTATTGGCATAATTCCGCAGTCAGGTCTGGGATTACAGGCCGCTTACCAGCAGTTTGATGCCAGCATCCGATTCGACATTGAACTTGCCCAACTCCAGGAATCGCCCCTTTGTATCGCAGGCTCGGTCTTAAGAGGCGTCGCAAAACCCAGTGATTGCCCAGCTTTCGGCACGCTCTGCACCCCTTCCAACCCCTTGGGTGCACCCATGGTTTCTGCCGAAGGTGCCTGTTCGGCTTACTATCGTTATCACAAGGTGAACTAAATGGACTCCAATTTGCCCGTCATGGAAGGACCGGTCTGTCCCCTTCCGGTCAGTAAACATCAACACATCGTCATCGGTCATGGTGCCGGTGGTGTGCTGACCCACGAGTTGATCCGGAATGTTTTCCAAAAACATCTTGGCAACGTGATCCTCAACCAGGGCAACGATGCAGCCGTTTTGAGATTGTGGCAGGAAGTGCCTGAAGATCAAAACTTGGTGGTTTCCACTGACGCGCACATTGTTTCCCCCCTCTTCTTTGCCGGCGGAGATATCGGTCGATTGGCAATCTGTGGAACAGTCAACGATGTATCCATGCTCGGAGCCATGCCTAAGTTCCTGACCGCTACCTTTATCCTGGAAGAAGGTTTTCCTATTAGTGATCTTGAGAAAATCCTTCTTTCAATGGCTGAAGCGGCTGAAGAAGCCCAGGTCAAGATAGTAGCTGCTGACACCAAGGTGACGGAAAAAGGCAAGTCAGACGGTGTTTTCATCAGCACTACCGGCATTGGCTGGGTCGATCAAAGACATCAAATTTCTGGTCAATCCGCCCTTCCTGGCGATGCAGTTCTTCTAAGTGGACCACTTGGCAATCACGGCATCGCAGTCGCCGAAGCCCGGGGCAACCTGGGATTTCGCAGCCAAATCCGATCTGATGTTGCCCCTCTAAACGGAATGGTCGCAGCACTGCTTGAAGCTGTTTCCCACGTGCACGTCTTGCGCGATCCCACCCGTGGTGGTTTGGCAACTACCCTGGTAGAAATTGCTTGTCAGAGCCAGGTCACCATCCGCCTGCAAGAAGAGAGCATTCCAGTAGACCGCGATGTGCGAAGCGCATGCGACATGCTGGGGCTCGACCCCCTCTATATGGCAAATGAGGGTAAATTGATCGTGATAGTTCCATCAGAGAGCGCTTCCCTTGCTCTTGAGACGCTTAGAAAACACCCCTACGGTCAAAAAGCCGTCCAAATTGGAGAGGTCGAGAGCGGCTCAACTGGACAGCTCCTGCTGAAAACACCCTTAGGCACCACCCGCCACCTGGACATGTTGGCTGGCGAAATGCTGCCCCGGATTTGCTGATTTAGCGATGTTTATTTTGCGTTCCACCACCATTTCCCGTCTGTTCGTGGTCTTGTTGACATTGAGCGTGGCTCTGGTGGCTTGTCAGCCTTCTGGCTCGCTGATTGTTCCGACGAATCGACCTTCTGAGATTTTACCTACCATCACAGAGTCACTACCACCTACCGCCACCATCGTTCGTTCCCCCACCAGTCAACCTGCTACTGCCACACAAGTTTCGGTGACACCTACGCCTTTGCCTGACCTGGGTCAAGTTCTGGACCAGTCGCTAATCGAAGGTGTCGATTGGTACATAGGCATCGAATCAATGAATGGTGAACGACTCTATGGTCGAAACACGGAAGAGAGTTTCGCGCCAGCTTCAATGATCAAGATTCCGATTGCACTGGTAGTTTTGAAAATCCTCGAATTCCGGGGAGACACGCTCGAAGATATCAGAAACTACGGAATTAGTCGCAATTTTAGTGACATGCTTGAGGCTATGGTAGTACGCAGTGAAGAAACCGCGACAGAATCACTTGAATACTTTGCCCGCGGCGAAAACCGGCTTAGAAGTTACCTGGATTGGTGGGGGCTCAAACACACTACTTTTGACCCGCGCAGAAGTACCGTTGAAGATCTATTGCTTTCGCTGAAGCTGCTTAACTCCCAGGAGGCTCTCAACGAGGAGTTCAGTGCTTACTTGCTTTCTCTGATGAGCACCTATACCGAAAATGATGAGATTTTACTGGGTGCCATGATGGACCAGATGCCAGAGTGTGTGTTTCATAACAAACGCGGGACTCTTTTGAACCCAACCATCGTCTCCGACATGGGTATTTTGAAGTGCGAAGAGCAAACCTGGTATCTTATGATCGCCGGCACGCCAGCCATTGATTCTACAGCCACCTTTGAGGACATCCAGGCATCTGTCGAGGAATTTGCCAAGGTCTTCGGCAATTATGTTCAAACGTATCATCCTTAACCACTATCTTGTGACATGTCGTCGGCTTGTAACTTGCCCGTCGGCAATGTATACTTGTTGCTTAGACTTTTCTACTTGAGGTAAAAAATGAAGATTGATTTTCAAGAAACAACCGATGACCTTGCCAAGCGCATCAACATCCACTCTCAGTTTGGTAGCCGCGACATCGACCAGTGGATGCTCGAGATTCTCGACCTCCAGCCGGGCATTAAAATCATGGATGCTGGTTGTGGCTCCGGTAAGCAATGTTTCTCTTTCTACCATCACTTGAACGGTGATGTCGAAATCACTGGCACCGATGTTTCCGAATCCCTGTTGGACGATGCCCGCTCAAAAAACCAGGAAATAAACAATGCCATCGATTTCAGATTCCTCGATTTCAACCAGCCTTTTAATTTGCCCGAAAACCACTTTGATCTGATCTCAGCATGTTTTACTATCTACTACGCGCAAGACATCCCCTTTACACTTTCCGAGATGCATCGCCTTCTTGTTCCCGGCGGTCGCCTTTTCACCACCGGACCCATGCCTGCCAATAAACAGCTCTTTTACACTATCATCAAAGAGGCTACAGGCAAGTCCATCCCGCCTATGCCCGGAAGCTCCCGCTACGCATCTGAAATCTACGGGACGATGAACGATCTTTTCAGCAAAACCGAACAACACATTTTTGAAAACCCTCTGACCTTTGAATCGGTCGACCCGTTTATGGTTTACACCCGCGCGTCCATGTCAGAGGATCGAAGACTTTGGAATGCTCTTTTCCAGACACATGAAGAATTCGAAAACGTGATGGCAGCCATCGAAAAGACGGCACTGAACTATCTCGAACGAGATGGCAAATTGGTCATGACCAAAGTCGTGGGCGGCTTCATCGCCACCAAATGAAGGTAACTATGAACAACATGACCTTTTACGGGAAATCGTTGCTCTTTTTGGGCGCACACCCAGATGATATCGAACTGGGCTGCGGTGCCCTGTTAGCCGATTTGGTAGGTCAGGCAGACGTTTTTTGCATGACTTTCTCAGACAACAAGAAGAACCCCGATTTGCAAAATCTCGTAAATGAACATACCAATAGTATGCACGTTTTGGGTCTACAAGATCATCAATTTGGATTGGGCAGCTACGAAACCAGGCGATTTCCGGACTTTCGCCAAGATTTGCTCCAGGAAATGTTGGAACTTCGCAAAGAGTACCAGCCTGAAATCGTTTTTGTTAACACACCTAAGGATATTCACCAGGACCATCAGACGTTGACCGAAGAAGCTACCCGTGCTTTCCGCGGAACAACTGTCTTAGGTTATGACGTGTTACGCAGCAGCTATGGCTTCTTTCCACATTTTCTTGCCGAGGTTAGCCAAAAAGCAGTTGAAACAAAAATAGCATCCCTGGCTGAATATTCAACCTATTCGGGACGCTATTACTTTGCTCCGGATATCATTCGCGCAACCGCAATCCGTCATGGTGCTTTAGCCGAACGTCCTTTTGCGGAGGGCTTTGATATTATCCGAATTGTCGGGCAATTCTCTAAAACAAGTTGAGACTATCCAGATCGAAGTCCTCTAGGGGATCGCTTTTCTTCTTTTTATACACATAAGGTCGTACGTTAGTTGAATCAAGCGGAAACCAGAGGATTCGGTCTGGAACCATCCATCCGTCCGTAAGGTAAACATTTTCTCTGAACTGCACAGCGATCAATTTATTTTCAAATTGGACAATCGTGCCCTTCAGCCAATCACGGATGCGTTGTCCGTCATTATCCTCGTGATCACAAAACACTTCAACCCGATCGCCAATTTTGTAGACTTCTTCTTCATCAGGTGGCCGCATATAATTTGAACTTCTCATATTCTTGGTTCTCCTACTCGCCCCATCTTATAAATTCATTCTATTCATCAATTGATCAAGTAATTCTTTCCGGGACGTTTCTACTGTGAAAGATTGAATCACCTGGTTGCAAAAGCCTTCCACGATCAACAACTCGGCTTCTTTTGGCGGAATTCCTCGCGCCTGAAGATAATACATTTCCTCTGCGTCAATATTTCCCATGGTTGCCCCGTGAGAACATTTGACATCATCATTATGGATCTCGAGACCAGGCACAGATTTTACATCCGCACTCTCGTCCAGTAAGAGATTTTTATTGCTTTGATAGGCATCCGTTTTCTTTGCATCTGGATCCACATAAATCATTCCATGCCAAATTGAACGGCCATCATTACTGGCAACACTTTTGTATAACAAGTTGCTATAAGTCTGCTCAGCCCAATGATTCTGGCGGGTATCCAAGTTAATTACTTGTCCGACGGATGGGAACATGACACCGTTTAAATTTGCCTGGCTGCCTTTGCCTTCCAACTCAACCCGGATAAAGTTTTTGCTGGCTTTAGCTCCAATGGCAGCATAATTCCACTCTAAATGGGCGTCTGCTCCCAAGCGAGCTACTTCGTGAGTGATGTTCCAGGTATCAAGGTCAAATTGCTGGCGTTCGTCCAGGTGTAGATTGCTGCGATCACCCAAATGTATGTTTAGAATGCCATCATGAAATCCACTTTGGATTGCAAGATCATTAACCCACACCAGTTCCAGTTTGAGGTTTGCTCCTTCTTCGAGCCAAACCAGGTTGTTCGTGAAAGCTGCCCGGTTATCCAGAGACAAGTCCAGATAACACTGCACAACGCCCTCAATATTTACTCCACGTGGGACATAAACAACAAGACCGTCATTGGCAAGAGCTGAAGGCAGGGCTGCAAACAAGCCCTCTTGCACCATAAATTGATCTTCAAAAAGTTTGCTTGCCAAAGCAGTATTGGATGCTAATAGTTCCCGTAGCGTTGTAACAACTACTTCATTCGGAAGATAACCAGTTGCAGCTTTTTGCTCTTCATCTTCGCGAACATGATGGACATCCAGGCGTATGGGACTATCGTGGGGGTTGAGCTCCATGCCTTCCCAATCTAGCTCTTTATAATCCATCCAACGCCAGCTCTCATCTTTTCGGCTGGGAAAATCGAGCCTAGAAGCTATTTGCCAGGCTGTCTTTAACTGAGGTTGTAAATTCAGCGGATAGTTTGAAAGATTGTCCTGAAATCCCGACTCCCACGAAGCAGGCAGCTCATTTTTCTTGAAGATTTGGTAAGGTGATTTTGTTGTGATCGTCATAGTTACCCTACCGATCCGACCATCTGGAGCTGGATTAGTTTGTTCATCTCAACAGCATATTCCATAGGGAGTTCTTTTACCAGAGGCTCAATAAAGCCTGAAACGATCATTGTTGTGGCTTCTTCTTCGCTCAAGCCGCGACTAGTGAGGTAAAACAGCTGCTCCTCACCCACTTTGCTGACTGAAGCTTCGTGTCCAATGCTGACATCATTTGAACCCGTGTCGATGGTTGGCCAGGTGTCGGTGCGGGATTCTGGGTCGAGCAAAAGCGCGTCGCAGACTACATTGGACCTGACATTTTTTAAGTCCCGGGCTACTTTCACAAGACCTCTGTAAGATGCCTGTCCATTACCGCGTGAAATCGACTTTGAGGTGATTTTACTGCTGGTGTTGGAAGCAAAATGAACCATTTTTGATCCCGCATCCTGGATCTGACCAGGACCTGCAAAGGCAACGGAGAGCATTTCTCCATGAGCGCCTTCTCCGCGCAGGTAACAGGATGGGTATTTCATTGTGACTTTCGAACCCAGATTGGCATCCACCCACTCCATTGTGCCATTTTCAAACACTGAGGCACGCTGTGTGACCAGATTGTAGACATTAGTTGACCAGTTCTGGATGGTAGAATAACGCACGCGGGCGTCCTTTTTGACAACGATTTCAATGACCCCGCTGTGGTACGATTCGGTAGTATAAGTAGGAGCTGTGCAACCTTCAACGTAATGCACCTGGGAACCTTCATCGGCAATAATCAGGGTACGCTCAAACTGACCAATACTGGCATTGTTCAAACGGAAATATGCCTGTAAAGGCAAGTCTACTTTGACTCCTTTAGGGACGTAAACAAACGATCCACCAGACCAAACAGCACTATTCAAGGCTGAAAATTTGTTATCCTGGATCGGTACAACCGTCGAAAAATACTCTCTGAATAAATCCGGATATTGCTTAAGACCGTTTTCTATGCTCAAAAAGATGACGCCCTGTTTTTCAAGGTGCTCATTGATATTGTGATAGACCATCTCAGAGTCGTATTGTGCACCAACACCTGCCAGGTACTTTTGCTCTGCTTCCGGCAGCCCTAAACGGTCAAACGTGTTCTTGATCGTGTCCGGAACATCATCCCAGGATTTTTGGTCAATTTCTTCCGGTCGCACATAAAAGTAGATCTCATCAAGGTTCAAACCACTCAGATCAGGACCCCAGCTGGGCATGGGTCGGGCGAGAAAATGATGATACGCTTTGAGACGAAATTCGAGCATCCAGGCAGGCTCTTCTTTGAAGGCAGATATTTGGCGTATTACCTCTTCATCCAGCCCTTTTCTGCTCTTGAAGCTGGAGCGATCGGGGTCGCTAAAACCATGCTCGTAGTCCGTACCCATGTTAGACAGGATATCTTTATCAATTGAATCCGTCATTTTTTGCCTTATGCCTGGATCTCAAAATTGTCGGCAATGTCGTAACCATCTCTGATCCAGTCATAACCTTTTTCTTCAAGTTTAAGAGCCAATTCAGGTCCGCCAGTTTCAACAATTCTTCCGTCGTAAAGAATATGGACAAAATCGGGTTTGATGTAATTCAACAGGCGCTGATAGTGGGTGATGACCAGAATGCCAAGGTGGTCGCCAGCCAATGAGTTGACACCTTCTGAAACGATTCTGATCGCGTCAATGTCAAGCCCGGAGTCAGTTTCATCCAAAATGGCAAATTTTGGCTCAAGCATCGCCAATTGGAGCACCTCAGCGCGCTTTTTTTCGCCGCCCGAGAAGCCTTCATTGAGATAGCGTCCGCCAAAGCTATAGTCCATCTTCAGCAAATCCATTTTCGATTTCATCTTTTTACGAAACTCAACCAGCGAAATGCCTTTAGAAGTTGGGTCGAGAGCTTTAAGTTTCGCATTAACAGCCACTCTCAAGAAATTTGCCATGGTCACACCAGGAATGGAAACAGGATATTGGAAAGCGAGAAAAATTCCTCGGTGTGATCTCTCATCCACTGCCAAAGAAGTAATATCTTCTCCGTCCAAAAGGATCTGCCCTTCTGTGATTTCATTTTTTGGGTGACCCATGATGGCGTTTGAAAGCGTCGATTTGCCGGCTCCGTTTGGGCCCATCAAAGCGTGGACCTCTCCCTGGTTAATTGTCAGGTTAAAGCCTCTGATAATTTCTTGACCGCCAACAGTGACATGCAAATTCTTGATTTCTAAGGTAGACATACAGGTTTTTTCCTCGATGATTCATCTATAAATAACTTGCGGCATTATAGCAGATGGACGAGGCAAAGTCAATTTATTATAGAATTTTATATTTTATTAACAATTCGTCTACCCTAGACAATTCTTGTGATTTCTCGAGTTAATGTATAATAATAGAGCGTGGGACAGTAAGTATGTACTGTTTACAAAAAAAAACTGATTCACAAAATTATCAAACAAGGAGAAATTAAAATGGCAGATCAGAAAAAAGGAATCTTCGGAAAGCTTTTCGGAAAGAAAGAAGAACCAAAAGAGGTAATCAAAGAAGTAGCCAAAGATGTTAAATCTGAGGCAGAGATTGCTGCAGAGAATGCCAAGCGCGTTGCTGAAGCTGCTGCATTGAAAGCTGAAACCGAAGCCCGCAAGGCTGAATATGAAGCGAAAAAGCTCGCCAACGAAGCTGAAGCCAAACTCGAAGAAGCAAAACGTGAAGCTCGCGAAGCGCTGGAAGAAGCGAAAGAAACCGCCAAAGAAAAACTTGAAGAAATGGGCTCCAAGCGAGACAACCTTGCCAAAGAGATGGCAGAGAAAGCTGCTGCTGCTTATATCGACAATTACACTGTCCAGGCAAATGACACACTCAGCCACATTGCCAATCGTTTCTATGGCAAAGCTACCCCTGCTCATTACACCCTTATTTATGAACACAACAAGGATGTTATTGGCGACAATATGAATCTCATCAAACCCGGTCAGGTTCTACGCATCCCCGCTTTGCCTGATGAATTGAAATAGGCGCAGGCATTTTTCGATGACCGAAGAACTAAACCTACGTACTGTTTTCGGAGAGATCACTAAAGTACTGGCAACAAACCGTCAGCAACTTGACGACGCGGACGAATACAATCATAACCATGGCACTAACATGGTGCACACTTTCAACCTGATCCAGCAAGCGGTTGCCAGCAAAGAAGCTGAGCCTGTTTCTGACCAACTTGCTTTTGCGAGCAAGGTGTTGAAAGAACAAAGCACCGGCAGCACGGCTCAAATTTATGCCGAGGGTCTGGCAAAAGCCTCCCAGGAATTTTCAGGCAAGGATTTCACAGCCTCAACAGCTGGCACACTGATTAATTCCATGATGGGGATGGACTCAGGAGCCGAACGCGGTGCTGGCGATTTCCTTTCCACTCTTCTAGGCTCACTTGCTAAGCCCCAGGCTCAAGCCGAACCTCAGCCTCCGGCACCATCTCAACCAACCGATTTGTTCGGATCGTTGATTGGCAGCCTGGCTGGACAGCAAGAGACAACAACCACAAGCCAACCGGACGCCGGCGATTTGCT
>CAZDPK010000002.1:41878-47203 GCA_964507335.1 uncultured Anaerolineaceae bacterium
GGACAGCAGCAAACCACAACCACAAGCCAACCGGACGCCGGCGATTTGCTGGGCGGACTGCTTGGTGGACTAACAGGCTCTGGCTCTTCACAAACGAGCTCTGGCGGTGGTATTGGTGATCTGGTCGGAAGTCTGCTTGGAGGACAATCCAGCGGAAGCCAAGACTCTGGTTTGGACGCTAAAGATTTGTTATCCCTCGGTTTAGCCTATTTTGCAGCCAAACAGAGCGGGCAATCTAACTTGCAAGCAATTATGCAGGCTCTTTCAAGTGCCAGCCCCCTTGGCAAAAGGCAAGACCAACAACAATCCGGCGCATTGGTGATCAACACCATTTTGAATATGCTCGGAAGCAAGTAGCAAACGTTAGTTTAGAATAAGGAAAACCCCTCAAAATAGAGGGGTTTTCCTTTTCTTAATTCTTGTCACGGTTTTCTCAATCATTGTGATGGAGCGAAGCAACGTGCCATTCTGTCTGAAATTTCATCAAGAAAAAGTAGTTCGGTAATTAGATAATCTGCTCTTAGTTTTCTCATTACTACCACCTGTATATGAACTTTAAACAAAGCGACCATTCAAGTCGCCTGAAAAAGCTTAGCTACAGAAAATATGCAACGTTTGTAGTTGTCCCGTGTGGTTCGTGGTGACGTACATAATTACAGGACCAAAAATGTAATGTCCCGAGTAGGAAAAAGAAAGCCCTTTGAGCTATCTCAAAGGGCTTGACATTCATTCTAATAAAATACTGCGCGAGGCAGATCCTTGGCTTGGCGAACCCATTCTTCAACCATTTTCTGAGAAGGTGGGCGGCGGACAAGTTCTTTCTCGCCATTTACTTCCAAAATCTTCTTAAACAGGTTTTCCGGGTTGCGGGTAGCCAGCTCAACCACGGTATCAACGCCAGCTTCCTCAAGAAGGTCGGAATATTCTTCTCCAACACCCTTAATGCGATATAAATCCGCATGATTGACCCATTCAAGGATCAGATCTTTGCTGATGTCGGCTTTCTCAGCCAGGTCCTGGCGACCCTTGGGATGCGCTCCGGCTTCGAGTAACGCCTCTACAGATTTAATCCCAACTTCCTGTAACTTAGCGGCATATACTGGACCAATACCTTCGATATCCAAAATTTTTGTCATAATTTTCTCCTTTGGTAAAAATGCATAAAAAAATTATAGCATAGCAACTTGAATGTTGCCATCTAAAAATATCGAAGCACAACCTTATTTTTCCGAAAAAAATCCAAACAAATTTCGCGAACCTTTCGTTCAAGGTTGTTTTTCGATAGAACTGTCTCAATGGTATACTGGCAACTAATTAATGACCATGAAAAACACCAGGGAACTAATTCTGAAAACATTGGCTGTGACCAGGCAGGCAACCATCAAGAAACTGGCGGATCAATTGGAATTCAATCCAATCACGGTTCGCAACCACCTTAAATTTTTGGAGGAGGAAGGGTTGATCATGACCTCTGAGAGACGTCATGGTGTCGGTCGTCCACATGTAATCTACCAGTTGACCAACAAGGGGCAGGAGGAAGTTACCACCGATTATCGCTCCCTCAGCGAGAGCTTGCTTTCAAAGATCGAGCAGCGCTATGGCCGTGAGGGTCTTTCTGAAGTACTGGAAACGATTGGGCACGAAATGGCGCAGGAACAAAATCTTGCTCCCAATACCAACTTGCCTGAATGGATGGACAATTTTTGCGATTTGTTGGCTCAGCAGGGCTACCAGGTCGATTGGGAAATGAAGGAAAACCGGGTTTACATTCACAATGCCAGCTGTCCATATCATCCGCTAAAACAGACTCATCCGGAAATTTGCTCAATGGATCTTACCCTTTTTTCGAACCTATTGGCTAAGGAATTACGTTTTGAAAAAGCCTTATCAACCAAATGGTCAGCATGCATTTATTCTTACGAGGTATTTAATGACTGAATATCAACCAGCAATATGGGAAATTGATCAGACTCATCCCCAATATCATGACGATCTCATTATCGGGCTATCAGGCTTGGTCGACAAAGAAATCGGTCTCTCCTTTATCGAGCTTGGACTTATCCGAAATATCCAAATAGAGGAAGGGAAAGTCCAGGTCACCATGGTTCTGACTACCCCATTCTGTCCCTATGGACCTGAGATGATCAGTGACACCCAGGCGATGATCGAGAAAATTATCGGGCTCCCAACCACCGTCGAACTAAGCAGCGAGTTCTGGAGCCCTGCGATGATGGACGAAGAACTCAGGGATTCTGACTGGGGTCTTTTCCCCTAAAATTACTTTAACAGATCCAGAAGCTTCATAGCCAGTGACATATCGCCGACGATCTTTACCCTGCCGGTCATAAAGGCGCCTACCGGGTTAAGTTCGCCTTGCATTAACCGCAGCGCATCAGCTGCGCTGGCTTTGATGATCAACTGGGGTTTGGCTAGCTGTCCTGGCACGGCTGTAACCTTACCGTCGTCTACAGTGACACCCCATTCGCCACCCCCATCGCCTGATATTGAAAACTGCAGAAGCGCATTGATACCTTTGGTCTTTTCGAGATCGATCTGATTGGGTATGTTGTTAATGAAATCTGAAAATCTTTGCATGTTTTCACCTCACATTGATTTTACTCTTTGATTTGTTGTCAATGAAACTTGGAAATTATTGTATAATATCAGAAGGACAGGAACGAACCTGTCAACCAAGTTTTATAAGGAGAAATAATGGATAAATACGAATGCATCGCTTGTGGGTACATTTACGATCCCGAAGTAGGTGATCCTACTGCTGACATCGCCCCTGGAACCGCCTTTGAAGACCTCCCCGACGATTGGGTATGCCCCGATTGCGGCGTTGGTAAAGACCAGTTCGAAAAAATCTAAATCGATTAACAATTCAACGTTTAATGAAAAAGGCGCAATTGCGCCTTTTTCTCTTTTAGTGCGATCGCGTCAACCTCCCAACCCTGAGTTACTGTGTGCTCGATGGTCTTATTTGCATTAGGTTGGCTCACTCTTTACTGGCTTTCACACTGAATACACATTATTGCCTGGCTGTTCCTCCCTTTTTTGCTGTTGACTTTCAAAAAGTGACTTATAATTAGGTCACTATACTCGTTCAAGTTAGGAGGAATAAATTATGGCAAGTGTAACGTACAATCATGTTTGGAAAAAGTATGGCGACGTTGTCGCCGTGCAAGATCTCAATCTTGCAATCGAGGACAAAGAGTTCCTGGTGTTGGTCGGTCCTTCCGGCTGCGGTAAAACCACGGCTCTGCGCTGTTTGGCTGGCCTCGAAGAAATCACTGAAGGTGAAGTTCTGATTGGTGACCAGGTTGTTAACGACGTCGCACCAAAAGACCGTGATATCGCTATGGTCTTCCAGAGCTACGCCCTTTATCCCCACATGTCCGTTTACGACAACATGGCCTTTGGGCTCAAGCTCCGCAAGCTTGATAAAGCCGATATCGATCGCCGCGTACAGGAATCTGCCCGCACTCTCGGTATCGAAGGTCTCTTGAAACGTAAACCCAAGGAACTCTCCGGTGGTCAACGCCAGCGTGTTGCTGTTGGTCGCGCTATCGTTCGCGAGCCGAAAGTATTCCTCTTCGATGAGCCTCTCTCTAACCTGGATGCCAAATTGCGCGTTCAGACCCGTGCTGAGCTCTCCAAATTGCATAAGCGCCTTGAAACCACCTTCATCTACGTCACCCATGACCAAACTGAAGCCATGACCATGGCAAGCCGTATTGCCGTCATGAACAAAGGCAAACTGCAGCAACTGGATACCCCCCAAATGCTCTATGATCACCCCGCCAATCTCTTTGTCGCTGGCTTCATCGGCTCTCCTGCCATGAACTTCTTCAACGGCAAAGTACTTGTCGAAGACGGTCAAATGATTGTTGACATGGACACCTTCCGCGTGAAAGTTCCTCAACACGATATCGCTCGCTACGAATCTGTGGTTGGGAAAGATATCATTTTTGGTATCCGCCCTGAAGACATTCACAAACCTGAATTCGCTCCTCCTGGTATCATCGCCGAGCTCGTTGATGTCACCGTGGATGTGACCGAGTTAATGGGTAATGAAATCTTCCTTTATCTGGTAAACGGAACCCACAGCTTCACCGCCCGGGTCGATCCGCGTACTCAAGCCACCTTTGGTGACAAGTTGCAGGTTGCCTTCAACATGGACAACTTCCACATCTTTGACCCAAGTCTTGATCCCGAGAATCCTCCTGTTGTTGGTGATCCAACACTTGAATAGCATTTACCAATATTAAAAAAGTGCGCCTTCGCCGGCGCACTTTTTTTTTGGAAAAAAATATTGAAATGAACTTAACCACAGTCGCTTTGGTCTATACTGTTTGATTGCTTCGATAAGCCTTTCTTTTCTGCGTTAACAACACTAGCAATACACCTATCACAAGTGCGAATCCTATCACAAGCACAAAAGCATCGCGCCAAAATTCAAATGGGAAAAGGCGGATCAACGTTGAGGATTGCGAAAAGGTCCAGGTGCCGTCATCGAAGAAAAGACGATGAAAATATTCGAACAATTTATTAAAACTCACTGCCAAAAAGACCAAAAGCGCTCCCAATAGCCCGATCGTGATCCAACCACCAGCGTTTAGCGCTTTGCGAACGCTGCTCCACTGCCGCATGATCACGAACCAAAACAGAATCGCGATGCTCACTCCCCCCAACACATACCAGACTATCGAAGCAGATGTGACCACATCCTTTACGTCCACCATATGGCTAAGCTCATCAGCTGTGAACATCTTCTGTCCGAGCGCATCTTGTAGATTTCCTAAATAGTCAATGCCTTCTTCGTTGGTTAAGTAACTGATCGCATAGTCCGACCACTTGGTACGTTCTTGAACTGTAAAACCATAAGGATCCAAAGGAAATCCTGCCCGCTCATATTGCATAGCAGGGAATACCGGTGTCATCACCAACCTGATCCCAGTCATGAGCAAAATGTAAGGAATAAAAATTGCTAAAATAACCACAAGGAACTTATTTATTTTCATAAGATAACCTCAACTTATACTTCAAATTTTCAATCTTGCGTCCGGTCATTCTCTCCGGTTTTTGCCGGAAACAAAAATCTTATACTTTCGTGAAAATGCAATCAGCTTTCAAGTATTATAAAACAAGAAGTCGAATCTCAACACCTGAGCCTCTCCAACGCAGCAAAGCAAGGGTTCAGGTATATGGGTCATTACAATTGTTTTTTAAATTTCGTAATGCAAAATATTCGAAAGCGAAGGTTAAAATGAGTGATACTACTCCAACAAACCATGAAGCACCTGATCAAAAACCAGAGCCTCA
>CAZDPK010000002.1:47303-80931 GCA_964507335.1 uncultured Anaerolineaceae bacterium
CGGCATGACATCGGACACAGCCAACACCATGCCGCCATGATCGAAGATTTCAAAAAGCGTTTCTGGGTTGTGCTCGCTCTCAGCATTCCTATCGTCATTCTTTCAGAAATGGTCCAGATGCTGTTTGGGTATACGCTTTCCTTCCCAGGCTCCAAAATCATCCTTTTCGTGCTTTCCAGCATCGTCTTTTTCTATGGCGGCTTGCCCTTCTTCAAAGGTGCCAGGGATGAATTACACGATCGCAAACCGGGAATGATGATGCTGATCACACTCGCCATCACAACTTCGTACGTCTACAGCACGCTTACCACCTTCTTCATTGAAGGCTCTGAATTTTATTTCGAGCTTTCTACCTTGATCCTGGTTATGCTCCTCGGTCATTGGATCGAAATGCGCTCTCAATTGGGAGCGTCGAAGGCATTGGAAGAATTGGTCCGGCTCATGCCCGAGACTGCCCACAAACTAGACGAAGCTGGCAACATTAGCGAGGTCAGCATGCAGGAGTTGGTGCCTGGTGATCTGATTTTGGTCAAATCCGGTGAAAAGGTTCCCACAGATGGCAAGATCGTTGAAGGGGAATCTGCTGTCAACGAAGCAATGCTCACCGGTGAATCGTCTCCTGTCGATAAAAAACCTGGCATGCAGGTCATTGGTGGATCTGTGAATGGAAATGGCGTCCTTACAGTAGAAGTCGAGCGTCTTGGAGATGAAACCTACCTTGCCCAAATAATTAAGACCGTTCAGGAGGCACAAGCACAAAAATCTCGCACCCAGGGTCTGGCGGACAAAGCAGCTGGTTGGCTGTTCTACATCGCCCTGGCTTCCGGAGCGATCACTTTCATCTATTGGCTGATCAGCGGTGAAATCAACTTTGCCCTTGAACGCATGGTTACTGTGCTGGTCATAGCCTGTCCTCATGCCTTGGGCCTTGCAGTTCCGCTTGTCAACGCAGTTTCAACCTCCATTGCAGCCCGCAATGGGCTGCTTATTCGTAACCGAAACCAGTTTGAAGAAGCAAGAAACGTGGACATCATCGTCTTCGACAAGACCGGCACGCTCACAAAAGGTGAATTTGGTGTCAGTGACCTCATCCTCACTGAAGGTGTCAGCGAAGAGCAGCTGCTCATTATTGCCGGCTCGCTTGAATCCCAGTCCGAGCATCCCATTGCTGTTGGTATCACAAAATTAGCCCGGGAACGCAACCTTCCTCTTGAAAAGGTTACAAATTATGAGAATCTGGCTGGGGCGGGTCTGAAAGCAGAACTCAGAGATAAGACATACTTCATTGTCAGCCCGGGTGAGGTTGAAAGACGCAACATCTCTTATGATAGAGCCCTCTTTGAAAGAGTTGCTTCCGAAGGTAAAACTGTCGTATTCGTGCTGGAAGAAGACCACCTGCTTGGTCTTATCGCAGTGATGGATGTTATCAGAGAAACCTCAAAGCAAATTATCGCTGAGTTAAAGGAACTCGGAATCGAATCTGTGATGATTACCGGCGATAACGACAAGGTAGCTTCTTTTGTAAGCAAGGAGATCGGTATCTCCAGGGTTTACAGCCAGGTACTTCCGGATGAAAAATCTTCCAAAATCAAAGATCTGCAGGAGAACGACACCAAGAAAGTTGCCATGGTAGGTGATGGTATCAACGATGCTCCTGCGCTCGCGACTGCCGACCTGGGCATCGCCATTGGTGCTGGCACGGATGTCGCAATGGAAACTGCCGATGTAATATTGGTCGATTCTGACCCCAAAGATGTTTTGAGCATCATCAAACTCTCCAAGGCAACCTACCGCAAGACAGTTCAGAACCTGCTCTGGGCAGCTGGCTATAACATCATCGCCATCCCACTGGCAGCCGGCGTTCTGGCTTCCCGCGGCTTCGTCATCACCCCCGCCATTGGTGCTGCTGTTATGTCCCTTAGCACCATCATTGTGGCTATCAATGCACGTCTTTTAAAAATAGAGTGAGCAGGGTTTTCACCCTGCTCTTAATCGAATCATCACTTTTTAGTCTTTCATCCTGAGTTTTTTTTTGTTATTCTGAACGAAGTGAAGAATCTTGACCGCAAAAACCAAGATCCTTCTTAAAAAACTCAGGCCATGTTGCGTACCGGCAGCATTTCGATATACCCTCGCCAGCCTTCAGGGGCGAGCTGCATGCGGGGTGCTAACTCAGGCGCATACTGGTAGCCGTAAACTTCGGGGTTGAAGGAACCAATTCGACTCATACAAATCCCAACCGCTTCCTCAAAATTTGCGTCATCATAGGGTTCGCCCTGAAAGACGATCATTTTGCAGGCAGGCAAATCGATCATTTCAAAGCCTTCCGGCACTGTACCGTTAAAATCTGCGGCAACTTCCACTCCGTGAGCGTAGATACCCGTTCCTTCAGGTCTCATATTTTCTGGGAGCCAAACGCCCACAGGCTCATACAGCGCTTCCTTGATTTCAGTCAACACATCCCATGCATCTGATGAGTCGTTATTCTTTCCACAACCAACTTCCATACAATACGAGAAGTAATCGGTCGCTTCTTTGCTCCGTCTTAGGATTAGCTTTCTGGCGGGTCGTTCGATTATTTGGGTAAAAATCACTGCTGTATCTTTCATTTTGTTTTCCTCCGATTCCAAATTTGATCTATCTAAATAATTGTATGGGATCAGCCAGCCTTCAGGTGTCGGGAAGGTGGCATACTTTTTGGGAGTTATACCAAATCCATTACTGAACGCGCGCGTAAAGCCCTCGTGGCTGTCAAAAACGAAATCGAGCGCGACATCGATTACTTTTCGTTTTCCTTTCCGTAAGGCTCGCGCGGAGGCGGTCAGCCTTTCGCGGCGGATGTAATCGAAAGGAGCAAGTCCAACTTCCGCCTTGAACACCCTGGCTGCGTGATATTGGGAATAACCGGCAGCCTTTGCCACATCTGCTGCGGTCATGTGCTCATGCAGGTGCTCGTGGATATACTGTTTCATCCGCACAATAGGCACCGGACTTTCGCTTCTTGCCTCACTCATACCTCTCTCCTTGCTAACTCAGATTATAGAACCGGATATCCTCGTTTACTTGACTTCAATTGCTCTCTTTTGCACAGAGATATCTAGATATAGTATACCTATCGAATTCCACATATTTGGTTATAAATTGGTAAAATATAACTTTGAATTTTAAAAATTCATACTTTGAGAGGTTTCATGACCTACGATGTCATCATAATCGGCGGGGGGTTATCTGGACTCACTGCTGCCAGTCTGCTTGCCAAGAGACAGCTAAAAGTTGCTGTGATTGATAAAGGTTACAATCCGGGCGGCTCTTGTGGTGTTTTTAAGAGAGGGTCTGTTACCTTCGACAACGGTGCTGCCATGCTTTACGGCTTTGGACCGCGAGGGTTCAATGCCCATCGCTTCGTTTTCAATTGTCTTGAAGAACCTATCGATGTCATTCAACACGACCTGCTTTACACGGTCGTTTTCAAAGGACATCGTATCCCCTTTTGGCCGGATGTTGACCAATTTGCAGATGAACTTGCCAGGGTTTTTCCTGCCGAAGCAGATGGTATTCAGCGCTTTTACCGTGACACAGCAAAGATGTATCACGACATAATGGTTGAATCTCCCAGTTACACCACTCCTGATGAAACCAACCCAAAAGAGGGTCTAAAAAAACTTCTCAAACACCCAGTTTCATATGCAAAATTCCTGGGCTATTTGAATAAAAGTGCGAAAAGCCTGTTGCAAAAGTACTTTTCCGATCCTGAAATCTTCAAGTTCTTCGACAAACTCACCTCTACTTATTGCTATGCAACGGTTGAGGAAGCACCTGCCGTATTAGCAGCTGTAATGTTTGTAGACAACCATGTCGGTGGTAGTTATTATCCCGCCGGCTCCACTCTTTTTCTACCAGGAAAACTGGAGAAAGTCATCGAAGAAAATGGTGGGGATATGTTACTCGAACGGGAAGTAACCTCAATCCTGTTTGAAGATGGAAAACCGGTTGGTGTACAACTAGATAACGGAAGCCAGTTGCATGCTCCTAACTTGATTTATGCAGGCACTGTCTGGAACCTTTATGGAAAACTGATCGACCCGGATCAAACAACAAAAGCCCGGCGCGATTGGGCAAAAAGCATGGTCCCTACCTACCCAAGTGTAGTGCTCTATTCAGTCGTTGACCGGAGTATCATCCCCCAGGATACCCAGCCAATCGAGATGTTGGTAGGCAACCCGGATCAGTTGGATGAAAGCGAAGTAACAGCCTATATTCTGAGCATCGATGACAGAACGCTCTGCGCGGATGACGAGCATACCGTACTTGCCATCGGACCAACCTTCGAAGAATGGGATTCGTCCGACCCGAAAACATACCAGGAGATGAAGAAGAGAGAGGAAGCACGCCTTATCTCTGTATTAGAGAAACGGTTCCCAAATTTTGCCTCTGCCGTGCGCTATGCTGAAGTTGCCACGCCGAAAACAATCGAGAGATACACGCTAAAAAATGGCGGTGCAGTTGCTGGACCGAAACAGATGTTGGGGCAACACATGTTCAAGCGCTTGCATACCCGCAGCGAGTGGGACAATCTTTTCTGCTGTGGTGAATCGACCGTCATGGGCACCGGAACGCCAACAGTCACAACTTCCGGTTTGTCGGCTGCAAATGCGCTTTTGAAAAAATTGGGTATTCAGACCTTTGTTTATCAACCTGGAATGAAAAATTACGTCAATTTCGTGGAAAAGCCTTTCACATCTGAGATGCTCTACTCTTCTTATCCCGAGGAGGAGCAGAAGATCATGCGGTTGGCAGGGCAATGCCGGTTTTGCGAACAGCCTTCTTGTACAAAGACCGCGTCAACAGATGTGCGAGGAATTATGCGACGTGTCACGGTTGGAAATTTCATTGGTGCTAAAAAAGCCTGGCTTAGAGATCCAGTAGACTTAGCCACACTCGAGGTCTTTGAGCATAATTGTATCTGTGCAGTTGAAGACGAAAAAGGAATAGCAATCAGGGAAGTTGTTTCCTATTTGGACATATTATCTCAATAAGGATGGATTAAATAATCGGCTGAAGAGATAATTTAGAATCACTAAGATTTAAGCAACAGTTGGCAGAATAGAAAAACGAGGAGATTCTTGTGAATCTCCTCGTTCTGCTCAGGCTGGGGGCACTGGAGTCGAACCAATACATACGGATTCAGAGTCCGCTGTCCTGCCATTAGACGAGCCCCCACTAACGAAACATTAGTTTACCAAGTTTCGGCAATTCTAACAAGGGTTACAAAGAATTCAAGGTATCGTACTGCGAATTTTGATTATGTTTTGTTTGCGGTTTTTGGGGAGACTTGCGATCTATGAACTTT
The DNA here is from genome assembly GCA_964507335.1 of uncultured Anaerolineaceae bacterium. Taxonomy (GTDB): domain Bacteria; phylum Chloroflexota; class Anaerolineae; order Anaerolineales; family Anaerolineaceae; genus Mesolinea. The sequence goes on from CAZDPK010000002.1 coordinate 52,654, forward strand.
GATGGTCAGTGGCAATTTACAAGCATGGGGAATCATCCTTGTTCGCTCTTCGTTTTAACCACTTTCTGTTCCCAGTTCGCTGTTACCTGTCCCCTGCTTGGGTTGGCTGCGCATGTGCACGTTTTCAACCAATCCGATTCCCAGAAGCATCGAAACCAGCGAGCTGCCGCCATAACTGATAAAAGGTAGGGTCAAACCAGTGACCGGCAGCAAACGTAGGTTGACACCCACGTTAACGATCGTCTGAAAGCCCATCAAGACGCCAAAACCATAGGCAATCAGGGCACCATAGGCATCCGGGGCGTTTTGGGCAACCTTAAAACAGCGGACGATCACAAAAACAAGAGCGGCAATCACAATTACGGTGCCGACAAAACCAAATTCATTCGCCAATACAGAAAAAATAAAGTCATTATGCCTGATCTTCAAAAAGCGCAATTGCACTTGGCTTCCCTGCCCATAACCATTGCCAAACCAACCACCTGCGCCGATGCTGATCAGCGCTTGCTCAACGTTATAGGTCTCGCCATGCCTGGCGTTTTCATCCGGCTGCAAAAAGTTGGTAATGCGTGCTTTCTGGTAATCTGCAAGGTAAGGAAAATCGAGCGCGAAAGAGACTAATAAGAAAAAAGTAGCAGCCGCAACCATGATCAGGATGTACTTGCTCTTCAAACCACTGATCCAGAGCATTGCCGCCCACATCACAAAGATCACAATACTGGTGCTTAGATTAGGCTGCAGGAGAATCCAAGTGACAATGCCAAGGGTGATGAAAAGGCTGCGACCAATGGTAAGCCAATTGTTGATGCGGTCGATATTGGCAGAGAAATAGCTTGCCAGAGACAAAATTATGGCAATTTTAGACAGTTCAGCTGGCTGAATGGTAACTAGTCCGGTCTCCAACCAGCGCGCCGCACCAAAGCGTTCACCACCAATCACAAATACGATAAGCAGCAGGATAGCGACCAAAATGTAAAAAGGCTTACTCAGCGTAGTCCAAACGTGGTAGTCAAAAGAAGCGACCAAAAAGAGCACCACCAGCCCAATTCCCATGAAAATTGCTTGCCTCTGGGGATGATCAACGAGTGTGGGATTACCAGCAATTGCAGAACTGATCAGTGCGACACTGAATACACATAACAGCAACACCACTGCAAAAAGAAGAAAGTCAAAACGTTGCCAAATTCGACGGGTAATCATCAGAGCAATCTCCAGGGTTTAAGACCGGAAATATCAATGCCATTCGCACCTCTCGACACCACCAAACCATTATGCTTTCGAAGTTTTGTCGGGATCTCCACTTCAGCACCGTCAAAGAAAAGTCGTCCACTTTCTATTTTTAACAAATAAACTTTTTTGTTGAGATCAGAGGCAGTATTAACAACAGCCATCCCATTTAGTGTGCCCCACAAAACCAACGAGCCTGTCACTTCCAGATGAGCATCCGAAGGAATATCACCAAGGACAAGCAGATCACCCTGATGCTGGAAGTGTTCACCTTCAGCCAGGTTTCTGGGAAGGCAAGCAAAGTTTTCCAGATCGTTGGTTTTCTCAATCTCAATTTCAACAGGTCCGCCAGGCTTTTTGCCAGGATTCGGGAGGGAGGTGGGGAAACCCTGGTATTCAGCAACTTCTCTGGTCATCTCGGAAGTACTCAGAATTGTCCACAGACAAACGCCTTCATCTGAAAGGTCCTTCAACAATTTCAACAGTTGAATTTCAGACCATTCAGTAGATCCAACATCCAGAGCAATTCGTCCACCTCTGAAAAAGCGTTCCTGAGTCTGGATGCGACCGATCAGTAAATCGCGCTGCTGGTACCAGGGCACAGCGGGTAGTGTGATCAACACACCTCCGTGAATACCCTTGACCTGAAGTTCGACCTTTTTCATTATTTAGTTACCTGTTTGAAGACCTTCCAATTCGGCATCAATGGCTTTGAATTCAAAATAAGCATCAATAATTTTCCTAACGATCGGACCAGAGACGGTTGATCCTTCACGACCATTATAGATGAAAGAAACAACCACGATTTCCGGGTCATCATAAGGCGCATAACCAGCAAACCAGGCATGGGATGGCCACGAACCGGGGATACACAAGCCTTCACGGTTTGCCCAGTCATCACAATACTCAGCTGTACCGGTTTTGCCTGCGATTTTGTTTTCATCGCCCTCGAATTCAATTTTTGCGGTACCTTCCTGGCTTGTCACCAGTTGCATACCCTCCATAGCAAGGTCAATGACCCACGGCTCTATGGCTTTTACTTCACTGGTCTGGTTGTTGCCTTCATAGGTGTGGATGAGAGGGTCAGTTGTAATATTCCACAGCAGCTCAGGTTCAAACGATTGCAATACGTTGCCTTCTGTGTCAACGGTCTTACCAATCATGCTTAACTGCATGTGTTGTCCGCCATTTACGATGGTGGAAAAGGCGTTCATCACCTGGACTGGGGTTGCCAAAACATAACCCTGCCCAACGCCGGCAAGATAGGTATCGCCAGTCGCCCAGTTCTCACCCTGGTTCAAGCGTTTCCAGGTGGGATTGGGTAAGAGTCCATCAGCTTCACCGGGCAGTTCGATTCCGGTGACTTTGCCATAACCAAGCGCTGCACCATATTCGTAGATATTCCAGATTCCCAGCCCCCCGTCTTCGACCTCACCGGGGTATCCACCGCTGGTTTTGTACCAGTAAACATTACAGGAATAGCCGATACCATGCTCGTAGTCAACGGCACCGTGACCGGCATCGTCATGGCAATAGTAGCTTTGCTCAGTGCCAATATCGCTTTCGTAGAATTGCTGGCGTAAAGTGATGGTCGGGGTACAGCCGATAGTCTGTTCCGGGGTTACGATGTCCTCGTTCAGCACACCTAAAGCCGGGACCATTTTAAAAACTGAGCCAGGTGGAAGCTCTGAAGAAATGGACTTGTTAACCAATGGTTTGTTTTCGTCGATACTAAGTTGTTCGTAATAGTCACCAGGAATAAATTGAGTCATGCGATTGTTCTCGTAATTTGGGTAAGAAACCATGAACAGCAGTTCGCCGGTCTTGGGATTCATTCCGACAACAGTACCGGTGGTACTCATCACTTCTCCACGTTCTCGCATGTAAAATTCATTCCAATAACGCAGTTGTTCAATTAGTGCGGCCCGGGCAGCCATCTGCAAACGATAATCAATGGTCAGGTGAATATCAGCACCTGGCACAGCTTCAACTGGTTCTTCGACATCCCGGACAATTTCACCACCGACCGTCACTTCCACCACCCGCTTGCCATTGCTCCCAGCCAGGACATCCTGCATCGAATTTTCGATGCCCATGTAGCCAACCTTGTCCCGACCCGAAACAAAACCCTGGTCGGTGTAATAATCGAGCAGGACTTCAGGGATTGGACCCAGAAAGCCGATGATTTCAGCAGTTTGTTCGCCTGTCGGGTATTCCCGAACAGATTCAACTTCTACATCTATACCAGGCCAGTCCATCTTCTTCTCTTCAATGATCATGGCGGTTTCTTTGTTCAGATTACATTTCAGACGGGTGGCTTGGAACGGCCACAGGCTCTCAGCAATCTCTACAATCTGAAAAATGCCAAGGTTGGTGTAACATGGGGAAAAGGCACTGGCAGTTTGATCGTTTACTTCGCCTTGATTAACCGGAATCTCCACGAGCTGGCTGAGTTGGTCAAAGATCTCACGAATTTCGCCTTCTGAGTCTGGTAACTCTGCGGGGGTAACTGTTACGTTGTATTGAGCGGTGTTTCGAGCAAGCACAACACCATTTCGATCATAGATCATTCCTCGCTGGGTTGGAATGCTAATTGTCGTGGTGCGGTTATCTTCCGCCTGGGCAACAAACGTTTCACCTTCAAGAATCTGATAGTTAAACAATTGGGAAGCGTAATAGAAGAACACCAGGGCAATAATCAAATAGATCCAACGGAATCTATCCATATCAATGGTTGGTTTTTTGTATTCTTGATTGTTCATGCTTCAACTCCTTTCGGAAAAGCATAGATAGCGATTTCACGGACAATTGCATGTACCGGGATCGCGAGCAGCATATTTAACAGAACGGAAGGCAACGCCACTTTTACCAGGGTGTCACTGAAATTCAAGCCGACCTGGATCACAAAAAGATAGGCAAGATTTAGCATGATCTGGACTAAAGTTGCAGCAAAAGTGAGCACAATCATGCTCAAAAGGGGCGATTGCATCAGCCTGGCTTGGAAAAGTCGGCTGGCCCTGAAAACAATGAGGTAAACGATAATTGGAATGTAAGCTGGTAAAGCTGATACAGTCCCTGCAATTCCTGCCATAATCAAAACCAGCAGCCAGAGTTGTTTGTTGCGATCCTGAAGACACCAAGCGACCACGAATAGTAAGATGATATCAGCGCTGCCCGACAGGATTTTCCATTGGCTGAACACACTCATTTGAAGCACACCCGTAAGCAGGAAGCCTGCGAATCCAATTAGATAAGACCACATCGCAGCCTCACGGAACCAGGGGGGAAATATCCACTGAGTCAAAATTTGTGATAACCAAAACTGCACTCAGGTTCGAGAAATCTACCACCGGTTGAACCGAGCCGGTTTGAAAGAGGACATTTAGTTTGGATTGCATCGTCAGGACCTGCCCAACAAATATGTTGGGTGGATATGTCCCGCCAAGACCTGAAGTCATGAGAATATCGCCAATTTGCACTTCGGTGTCAACAGGAACCATGTCCAGGGTAATTTCCCCAGTAACTGAACCGCGCACCAAGCCTTCCACTTCGGCAGTCTGGAGTTTGACATTGACTGACGAATTGGCATCAGTGATCAGTTGAATTCTGGAAGCGTCAGAAATCAGAGCATCGATGCGACCAACCAGACCTTGCTGGGTGACGACAGGCATGCCATGACGTAAGCCATCATTACTTCCCTTATCAATGATGATGTACTGCAAAAAGGGACTTATCTCACGCCCAATCACAGTCGCCGCCACATATTCGTGTTCTGGGTTCATCCGGGCGAAATCGAGCAAGGTGTAAAGGATATCAGATTGTGCAAGGTTCTCTTGCAATGCAACAATTTCACTTTGCAACATGGCAACTTCGTTTTCCAGTTGAGCGTTTTGTCCCCTCAGTGTTGCCATATCGCGGGGAGAGTTAAAGAAATCGCTAAAAGCAAGGTAACGTTGAGAAAGCCAACTTTGCGCAGAAATTAGTGGACTGACCGAAAAACTAAAGACAGGCGTAAGATAGCCTGAAACGGCCAGAAAAAGGATCCCTCCCACAACCAAGATAATGATCAGATTGCGTAAATTTTTAGGTGTTAATAGTTTAGTAATCATAACGGGTCGACCGGGAAGCCCGGTCATTCAATTTATGCAGGCAGGCTACTTGAGAACGGATCTCTTTCAATGCCGACCAATAAGTTTTCATACAGGTCCATATCGTCCAAAACCATTCCACAACCCCGCGCCACGCAAGTCATAGGGTCCTCAGCCACCCAAACACGAACGTGGACCTCATTCGAGAGACGATCAGCCAATCCCTGGAGTTGGGATGTTCCTCCAGCCAGGCAGATGCCATTATCCATCAGATCCGCCAAAATTTCTGGCGGAGATTCGTCCAGGGCATCTTTGACGGTATCGACAATCACCTGGACCGAAGAAGACAGGGCTTCCCGAATTTCAACAGAAGAAATTTCGATCGACTCAGGCAAACCAGTGATCAGATTTCGCCCACGCACGTCGACAGTTTTTTCTTCTTTAAGGGGATATGCTGAACCGATGGCGATTTTTACTTTTTCCGCCATCTGGTCGCCGACAAATAGATTGTATTTACTGCGAACATATTCAATGATGGCTTGGTCAAGCTCATCACCAGCTACGCGCAACGATCGCGAGATAACAACACCACCGCCGGCGATGACTGCCACTTCAGTGGTACCGCCGCCAATGTCCACAATCATGTTACCAGTGTCTTCTTCAATAGGTAGACCTGCACCAATAGCGGCTGCAACGGGCTCGTGAATCATAAAAGCCTCTCGCGCTCCGGCTGCCATAGCGGCGTCATAAACAGCACGCTTCTCTACCTCGGTCGCGCCGGAAGGAATACCAACCACCACACGTGAGTAAGGGAACAGGACAATGCTGTTCTCGTGAGCTTTGCTTATGAAATATTCAAGCATAGCCTGGGTGATGTCATATTCAGAAATGACACCATCGCGCAGCGGTCGTAATGTGACCATATTGGCAGGTGTACGCCCGACCATAGCCTTGGCAGCTGCGCCAATTTTTTCGGGTTCACGGGTACGCTTATTGATTGCTACCCAAGAGGGTTCGTTAATAACGATGCCCTTTCCTCTGACATTAACCAAAGTATTCGCTGTACCCAGGTCAATTCCCAGATCCAGCGATAGCAACCCCAGCAACCATTTTATTGGGTTGAAAAAAGCCAAATTTTATCTCCATCTATCGAAGAGTAGTCTTCAAATATATTGGCAAATTATAACATAGTGCGAATTTATGATCAGGGGAAAGCCGTTTAGTAAGAGAAACTGCTAAGATGGTTTCTATTCCAACATTGTGAGGTTCTGGCACGACCTTGGTAAAAGGATAGTCTTTGGATCTATTCTGTTACCTATCAGCTACCATTTATCAGCCTTCACCTGTTACAATAAATGTCTAAGCCGAATTCAAAGACGGAGTCACATGAACGAAACATTCAGCCTATACCGACTGCAACAGCTCGATTCCCAGAGAATCCAACGACTCAAACGTATCAAGCAAATTGATCAAATCATCGCGTCTGACAAGGCAGTCCTCAGAGCCCAGGCTATCGTTCAAAAAGCGACCATTGCCCTGACCGATAGCGATAATGAACTTGAGGAACTTCGAAAAAAAGTTGAGGAGAAAACCCTAAAGCTTAAATTAACCCAGGCAAAGCTTTTTGGAGGAAAAATCAGCGCTACCAAAGAATTACAGGATCTCCAGGCAGAAAGCGAAGCCTTGCGCCGAACGATTAAGACGTTGGAAGATGAGCAAATTAATAAGCTGGAAATCAATGATTCACTGCAGGGTAGAAAAAGTAGCACTGAAGCTGCCTTAAAACAACTGCTAAACCAAAAAGCAACCGAAAATTCCTTACTTCTCGGCGAGCGTGAAAAACTGAAGAGCCAGTTACCAAAAATCAATTCCCAACGTGAAGTACTCAAAAATCAGTTGGAAGGAAAACTGCTCGAAGAATATGAGGTGCTATTCAAGAGCAAAGGCGGGGTCGCAGTTGCTGAGATTTTTGATGAGAGTTGCAAAGCCTGCGGTGTGGAGCTCTCACCTACTGATATTCAAAACGCAGCCAATCCGGGTGTGATCACCAAGTGCAAAAGCTGCGGGAGGATCTTGTATAAAAGCTGATTTATATCAGCTCCGGCGCGATGCCTATTAAAAAAGAAATATTTCTGTTCATCTGAATCGGTAAACATAAGAAAAACTCCACTGCTAATGATGTGGAGTTTTTCTTGTAATCACGGATAATTCGTGATGAGCTTGTTGCTATTTCTTATTACCAAAGATGATTTTGTTCATCCTTCGTGGTACTTATCAAAAAATGCTTTAATTTTTCTCTGGTAAACCTGGATATTTTGGAGTGTTCTGTCCGTAATACTTGAAAACATCAACAGCTTGCTGGATTTGATCATCCGTTAACATGGCCATATTCCCGCCCAAAGACCTGGCTATGGCGTAAGTTTTGGCAGCCTCTTCCAAGTAGATACAAGCATACAAGGCCTGTTTCAACGAACTTCCCACAGCGACTACGCCGTGATGCTTAAGAATAACGGCCAAACGACCGTCTAAATAGTTAACAGCCTCAATACCCATTTGTTCAGTCGCGGTGGATGAATAGGGGGCAACATGAACTGAGCCGTTTACTGCATTAGCCATTGTGGTCAAATTACATGGAAGTTCATCTGCCACGAGACCAATAGCTGTTGCATACGGTTGATGGGTGTGAATTACAGCTTTAATGTTTTCGTCTGATCTAATAATGTACAGCAGAGCGCTGGTGTCCACCGATGGTTTTCGTGTACCTTCAACAATATTGCCAAGAAGATCAACGACTAAAACATCATCTTCAACCATGTCCTCATAAATCATACCAGAAGGGGTAACGAGCACATGATCACCAATCCGCAAGCTGATATTTCCACCAGATAAGGCAATTAACTCATACCTATCCAATGTCATGCCAGCTTTTATAACTTCTTTTTTTTCTTTTTGATACATTGCTTACTTTCTTTTTTGAAACTGTTTGTTATGAGATTTGATCATCGCCTTCATCTCTTCAGGATGAATTCGTTCCTCAATCTTCAATAACTGCTGTTCAAGAATTTTCGGATCCGAGTAAACCTTGAGTTCTATCCAATATTTACTTCTCTTGCCAGATTTATCCTTGATACGAATGAATTGGGTCGCTTGGATCTTAAACTCTTTAACGAGAAACTCGGCAAGGTCATTGATAAGGTATTCCCGCTTCTTTCCTGCACCTTCGAAACGAATCTTGTCAGTTGTAATACTAATCAGTTCTGGTGTACTGCGGCTGATCAATAAGCGGTAAAAAGAGTATATACAGACAATCCCGACCAAAGCCCAAAGTATTCTGATGACTGATTGGTCCGTAAGGAATTTATAGATGCAGAAACCGAGGGCAAAAAGTGATACCATGCCCTCCCCATACACTCTTGAACGATAAAGCCGAGGGTCATGACGAAACGTCGTGGGCATGGTATCAGAGTTTAACATGTAGATTATTCCGCCGTTAATTCAGCGCGGAACTTGGCAGCTTCCTTAAGGATTCTGGCTCGGTTCCAAATAGCCAAAGCAACTGCACCTAAGGTAATTACAACTGTACCAATGATTCCCAAACCATTCAATCTGACAATACCCCAGGTTAGCGGGTTAGCACCATCCACAATACTGGAAACCATTGAAGCACCAGTTGGCATTGCAAATTGTGCATCGATGGCAGCCTGTGTGAACAGAGGTGCCAGGTTTGTCGCGATTAAGAAACCAACAGCCAATACGACGACACCAACCAACAAAGCACGGAAACCATTACCGCGAACGATGGGTGTAATCAGAACAAACATCCAGGGAATCGTGGCAAGATCACCAAACGGCAGAACCTTGTTTCCAGGGAGAATTACAGCCAGGAAAACGGCGATCGGAACAAGAATCAGAGCGACTGTCAGGGTAATGGGGTGACCGATACCAACTGCGGAATCCAAGCCGATATAAATCTGACCACGATTCTTGAAGCGTTTCTTGATCATTTCTGTGGCGGCATCTGAAATTGGCAGCAAACCTTCCATAAGGAGGGCGGCCATTTTTGGGATGAGAACCAGAACTGCACCCATGGTTACACCAAGGAGCAGAATGTCTTTGAAAGCGTAACCAGCAAGAGCGCCGATAGCCAGACCTAAGATTGTACCAATCATGATCGGCTCACCAAATACACCAAAACGCTGTTGGGCTTTTTCGATGTTGAAGTCAACCTTGTTTAAGCCAGGAATGACATCAATCAGTTTGTTCATAACCCAGGCGATTGGCGCATAAGCGGTCGAAAAACCGTGAGGCAGAGAAATACCGGGCATGTCCAGGCTTTCTTGCACCAACGGAGCGGTGACATCACCAAATACCAGGATGATGATCATATTGACAACGGCTGCAAGAACACCAAGAGGAACGCTATTTGTCAGGATTGCAACCAAAGCACCAGTGAAGGCGAAATGCCAGTAATCCCAGATGTCAACATCAACGGTTTGGGTTGTGTTCGTTAATAACATGATGATATTAGTAAGCAAACCGACCGGAATAATGATTAAACCAACTGTGGAAGCAAATGAAATTGCTGCTGCAGCAGGCCAACCAACATCGATAATTGACAGTGAAAAGCCAAACCTCTCAACCATTTGTGAGACTGCAGGGCCAAGGTTACCGGTTAAGGCTCCGATAACCAGATTCAAGCCAATGAAACCGACACCAACGGTCAGACCTGCACGCAGTGATTTGCCAAACTTGGCCCCTAACGCCAAACCAAAGATGGTGATGATGATTGGCATCATGACCGAAGGTCCAAGGGCTTGAATGTAATCAAAAACAGCTAAAATATAATCCATTATGTTCTCCAATATTAATTAATTAGGTGGGTTAGGAATCCATGAGCTTGTAGACTTCTTCCATCGTCTCTTCGATTCCAATTCCAGTGAGAAAAGCTGTGCCTCTGATATAAGGGCAGGATACGCCCTGAGGTTTCATGCTGGTCGCAACACAAAAGTCATACTGGGAAGATTTCTGAGGAACTTCCGAGACCCGGCATTGCTCAATTTTGTACTGTCCAGCATATCCCTTAGCGTTCAGATGCTGCTCTAACTTGGATCTAGCGATAGTAGAGGTCACAATACCTGATCCACAAGCTAATAAAATTCTTTTCATTTCTAAATATCCTTTCTGATATACCACTTAAAAATCTATTGTCCGAATTCGTTCAATATTACCATCCTTTCACTTTTTACACGGAATAACCGGGAAAATGATTGATTGGTGCTCAAATTCCCTTTTCACAATTCAATTGAGTTACCAGGATAATTTCGAAAAAAATGGTTGATAACTTCAATTAATTCACCTCTGCACCTTATACTTGACTATCAATCAAACCTTACAGGGAATCTTGAAAGCAGTGAAGGTGAGTGCAGAAACAAGGGGGTTATAGATTTAGCATTTACTTTGACTTCATCAAAATTGAGAAATCAACACATCAAGTAAATCACTTGACGAATCAAGCGAGCTAAACCTAACAAGTTGTTAAAGTCCATTGAAAGTAATACTTTTTTACTTTAGGGTTTATTCAACCCCACCAAAGTCACTTTCCACCAATTCCTTTAAAGCAGCCAAAGCCTCCTGCGCATCCTCTCCTTCTGCGGAAAGTTGAATGGTAGAACCATTTACTGCTCCCATGCAAAGGACTTTGATGATGCTCTTGGCATTACCCTTCACTTCGCCATGCCTGATTGTGATGGTAGATTTAAACTGAGCTGCCGTTCTGACAAAAAGTGTTGCTGGTCGGGCATGCAGACCAACCGGATGCGTAATTGTTAAGGTGATTTCGTTGACTGGTTGCTCTGCCTCCGGTTCATGTCTTGCACCACTCTCAGCACGGACTCCCGCATTTAGTTTTTCGTCCAACATCTCAGACATCTTGACCCGATCCTTGGTGTTACTCAAAGAGCTTAAGTACTCCTTATCAGGAATAATTTCCATCAACTGCTGCAGCATTACCATTACTTTGTCTTTATCAGGTACAGCCAGCATAAAAATGAAGCTAACATCAATCAGCGTGTTATCCGGATCACCCATGATACAGAATTGGACTGGGTTTTCCAGCACACCAACAGCCACTGCCTGTCGATTGACATGAATTACATCGGTGTGAGGAATAGCCACGCCAATTTCACCTGTTGGCAAACCAGTGGCATATTCAGCCTCGCGTGCAACAATGGCAGGAATAAAACTTTCTTTAACGTAGCCGTTCTGAAATAACAAAGTGCCGAGTTTCACAATGGCATCTTCCTTTGTGTCAGCCTGTAAAGGCATTAGCAGATTTTCTTCATAAAACCATAATTCCTGATCCATACGTTTCCTTTTTCATTCTCCCGCTTGTATAAAGCAAGCGGGTCAAAAATTGCATTTCTGGCTTTCTTTTGTTAGTTTGGCTAAAACAGTCAAATTAAGGAATCGAGATTCACTTAATGATCTGTCTTTTTCCTCACATTAGTAAATTATCATGTCAGGGTTTTCGATCACCCTAACCAAATCAGCTAAGAACTTCGCACCAACAGCACCGTCAACAATACGGTGATCAACACTGAGAGTCATGGTCATCATCGGCCTGACTTCGATCGTATCGTTTTCGTCCACAACCACTGGTGTGCGTATCGTCGATCCAACTGCCAGTATGCCTGTTTGGGGCGGGTTAATAATGGCAGTGAACGATTTAATACCGAACATACCCAGATTGGATATCGTGAAGGTGCCTCCGTCCACTTCTTCGCGGGTCAACACGCCATCTCGTGCCTGTTTGGCAAGATAGCGCATTCTTTCATTCATTTCAGCCAAGCCGAGCTGGTCTGCCTGATGAATCACTGGAACAACCAACCCATCAGGAACTGCAGTAGCAATTCCAAGGTTGACCTCATCCCAGAATTCAATTTTGTCTTGAACAATCGAAGAATTCAGATAGGGGTTGCGCTTGAGAGTCCAGGCGACCATCTTAGCCAGATAGGCGGTGATTGAAATGGAGCTTTTGCCAGCTTTTTCGTTCAATTTATTCATACGCTGGCGGCTTTCTTCAGCCTTGCTCATATCAACATCAACAGTCAGGAAAATATGGGGGGAATTCTGGTAGCTGGCGGTCAAGCGTTCAGCGATACGTTTGCGTTTTCCTACTAATGGAACCGAGCTTCCAGCTGTCAATTCAGCGGTTCCCACAGTAACCTGGGCGGTTTTCTGAGTGGCAACCTGTGCAACGCTGGCAGCAGCTTCAGCAATATCGATGGACTGAACACGACCACGTGGACCACTACCGTTTATACTGGCAAGGTCGATGTCATTTTCTTTTGACATCCGTCGGGCGGCAGGTGTAGCTGCTACCTTCCCACCAGACCTGGTTTGCGGAGCAGCAAGATAGCTTTCGATATCATTTTTCCTGATCTTTTCGCCATTGGATTGGATTCGAGCCAGATCAATGTTCATCGAAGTCGCCATTTTTTCCGCTAAAGGCGTGGCGCGCAGGTTGGGCGTGGTTGCTGCAAGTGCCGAAGTTGGAGGTTCAGTTTGAACCGATTCTTGAGATGTCTCTTTAACATCTGGCAGATCAGATAAAGTTTCTCCTTCTGCAAGAATATAGGCAACCACTTTGGTGACTGGAGCCTCTTCGTTTTCATGATAGAGAATGCTGACCAGGGTTCCTGTTTCGGGTGCTTCAATGTCACTTGTAATTTTGTCGGTCTCAACGGTTACAACGGGTTCACCTTTGGTGATCTTTTCGCCTTCCTTTTTCAACCATTCAATAATGGTGACCACTTCCTGATCCATATCCATTTTTGGCATTACAAACGGTGTTGGCATTTCACCTCCTACTAATAAGTATTGCTGATGATGGCACGGATTTCTGCTTCAATATCCGTTTCCTGAGGCACTGCTGCCGCTTCCATTAAGCGGTTGTAGGGGATGGGGCAGTCTTTGCCAGCTAAACGGCGCATCGGTGCATCCAGATAATCAAATGCATCGCTTTCGCAAACTGCAGCAAAAACTTCGCCAGCCCAACCACCGGTCTTGGTAGCTTCATGAATCACCAGGAGTTTGCCGGTCTTTTTTACCGAGGCATTGATGGTGTCAGTATCAAGGGGACGTAATGTACGAGGATCGATCACTTCAACACTGATGCCTTCAGCAGCCAGTTTTTCTGCTACCTTCAGGGTTTTACTGACCATGATCCCGGAAGTGACTACGGTCAGGTCCGTGCCTTCCCGTTTAACTTCTGCAACTCCTAATGGAATTGAATAATCACCCTCCGGGACTTCGCCTTTCACCTTATAGAGCAATTTATGCTCGATAAAACATACTGGGTTAGGGTCCCGAATAGCGCTGATCAAGAGACCTTTGGCATCGTGAGCATCGCTGGGGGCAACAACTTTAATTCCAGGGATAGTCATCAAAATATTTTCAAGTGACTGCGAGTGTTGTGCTGCTGCTCCAGTCCCCGAACCACCAGCCATTCGAACCACCATTGGAACAGTGGCTTTTCCGCCAAACATATAGCGGGCTTTGGCAGCCTGGTTCATTAGTGGTTCCAGGGCCAGGAGAATGAAATCCATAAACATCATTTCAGCAATAGGTTTCATACCAACCATAGCTGCACCGGTGGCTGCACCAACAATTGCCAGCTCTGAGATTGGGGTTTCCAAGATTCTTTCTGGTCCAAATTCATCCAACATGCCAGCACTTACGCCAAAAGCACCGCCATATGTACCTATGTCCTCGCCCATGAGGAAAACAGTATTGTCTCGACGCATTTCCGATACCATCGCATCGCGGATGGCTTCACGATAAGTTATTTCAGGCATAGACCCACTCCATTACATCTTTTGGATCCGGTTCAGGGGAATCCTCAGCAAATTTAACTGCAACATCAATATCCTGGACAGTTTCTTCATGAATCTGCTTTACTGTGTCAACTGTTAAGATGTCAGCTTTGAGCAGCAGACCTTCCATCCGGTCAATGGGATCTTTCACGGTCTTCCAATACTCAATCTCATCCTTACTGCGGTAGAGATTGCGGTCGCTCTTGGAATGGCCAAAATAGCGATACGTTGTCGCCTCAATAAAGAAAGGACCATTCCCAGCACGGATGCTCTCAACCGCTTTTTTAGCATACTCATACATTGCCAACACATCGTTACCATCCACCAGGAAATAAGGAATATCATATGCGGCTGCACGAGCCCGGAATGGCGTTTTGGCAGAAACCCGTTTTACATTGGCAGACATGCCATATTGATTGTTCTCGCAAACATACAGGATCGGCAAATCCCAGATCCTGGCCATATTAAGAGACTCATGGAAGATGCCTTCATTCGCAGCCCCATCACCAAAGAGGGTCAATACCAATTGATCCGTCTTCCGCTGCTTGATAGCAATGCCCACACCGGCAGCCAACTGCAGACTTCCACCTACAATGCCATTAGCACCCAGGTTGTTTGCTGTCACATCAGCGATGTGCATCGAGCCACCTCGTCCATGGCAATAACCGGTATCTTTTCCAAGAAATTCCGCCATCATTTTGCCAAGATCTGCACCGCTGGTTATAAAGTGACCATGCCCGCGATGGTGATTGAGCATGAAATCGCCTCTATTCACAGCGAATCCAGTACCTACAGCCACAGCTTCCTGCCCGGCCGAAAGATGCATGGTTCCATGGACTTTCCCTAAAGCATAAAGCTTGTCAGCCATTTCTTCGAAGAGACGGATTTTCAGCATCGTTCGATACATCTCGATCATCCGTTCATCACTTAGCCCAAGTTCCTCGCCTTTTTGACGGGCGTCCGTTGTTTGATTATTATCAAACCCTTCTTCTTTCAAATTCACCATGTTTGCTCCTTTTAGTAGCATTGTGGATATCCAATCCTATTTATCCAAATAGTTAAGTACAGCTCTGGCTGTAACTGAATCTGTAATTAGAATATTAATCAAGCCACCGGTAAGTGCGCCAACCAACGGTCTTATTTTGGCGGAACCGCCTGCTACCCCAATACGGTTAGGGATTTTTATTAAATTTTCAAATCTTATGCCTACTGTGTGATCATTAAACTCAGGGCAACACATTTTCCCATTGATATCAAAGAAAAGACCGCACACATCGCCGACTGCTTCACTTGCCTGAATGTTGCTAAGTTCCTTTTCAGTGATGAAACCTGCCAGAAAATACGGTGATGAATCAGCATCAGTTGATCCTATACCAAGCAAGGCTGTGTCCGCCCGGTTTCCATAGGCAAGGGCTTCATGCACATCTCGATTTTTCATTAACATTGAGGCAGCCTGCACCTCATCAACTAGATAAGGAGCATTTAGATAAATACCTTCAGCATCCAGTTTCTCTTCAAGCCGGCGCACGATAGAAACGCCGTTGTACTGGTGAAGGCGTGTCCCAACGGCACCTAACAACTGAACCACCTTGATTCCTGATACCGGGTAGGGAAGTGTTATTTCGTCCACAGTAGCGCTGATAGCTGTTCCCCATGATGTACCTAGAATGGAGTTGCGATGAAGATTCTTGATCAAAAGTCGTGCTGCAATTTTTCCGATGCTACTTAACAGTGGTTGCCCCTCAGGTATTGACACCACTGCGACTTGTTTTAAATCAAATTTATTCCGGAAAATGTTCGTAAGATCATTGTCGAGATTGTAAGGTCGTTCGATCTGGATCTTCACCAACCCCAACTTACGGGCTTCACTAAGCATGCGCGAAATCATAGAACGCGTGACACCCATTTTTTCTGCGATTTCAGCTTGACTTTGATTGTTTACATAGTAAAGTTCAGCAACATCCGCCAATAGGTCAATGCGACTCTGCCTTCTTAATTCCTTTACCATGAAATAATCTCAATTCTCCAAACTATTTGATACTGTAAATATTTTCAATCAAGCGTAAGAATTTTATTCCGGGCATTTCAGACTGAGCAATTTTGTAAGAATTATCATTCCTTGTAAAAGCCTCAGAGTTCTTCATGTTAGATAAATCAATTTCTTCTTCTTTTATGACATACATCATTTTTGTTTTCTAGCCAATCGGTCGCATTTACACAAATTCTTAGTGAGGTAAGGTTCTTGTTCTTGGACCCCAGCACTCTTCCTGGGCGAATCTTACCTATCTGGTTTTGTTAAAAATTTTTTATTTTTTCTCGATGGTCGGCCGTAAAAATAAAATTTCCAGCCTGAGCGAAAACAAATGTATAGGTAATACGTTTCGAATTATATTCACTTATCTGAGAGAGTCAATTGCATTTAATTAATACTCACATATGTGAATTCTATTTTACGATTGATTATTAATCAACCGCTATTTACGGTAATACACGCATTACCTTCAATGACTGGCTCTGAATATTGGTTTGCTTTTTATTCAATTATGTGAATATTTCTCGTTGAGAATCGCTTTCAACGAGGGAAAAATGCAAAACCACTTTCTAATTTTCCTATTGAAATGCACCATAATCACAAGCATTTAGACGCCTTGCAGCATGAAAATCTCTAATGTCTATATATATGTACTTTGTGATTGAAAGCTTTTTTCCGGTAAAAATCCTAATCATGGAATTTGTTTTGCTTCACACAGATTTTGAGGATAGCCACAAATTCACATCGATATATACCCGCAAATGATGCAAGAACAAGCTTGAGAAAACAATATTAAATCAATCGAGCCAGCAAGCGAGTTAAGATAGATTCGATCAGATTGACCGCAAGAATTGCAACGACGGGGCTAAAATCGATCCCATTGAATGGTTTAATAAAACGTCGAATGGGGGTCAGAATCGGATCGACTATGCGAGCAATCCCGATTCGGAGGGGTTTGTCTGCAGACATAAACATGGATAAGATGACATGTAGAAACATCAAAAAGACGATCGATCGGGCTAATATCTGGATAAATAGAATAATAAATTGCATTTTTCCTCATGTAGTGTAAATTCGAGGGCCTAGCAGCCGCTCACCAATGCGAACGACCGTCGCCCCTTCTTCAATAGCGATTTCAAAGTCAGCGGACGTACCTGCTGAAAGTTGAGTTAGAGCATTTTTGTTGAATTGCTGATTCAGATAATCTTTCAGCTGCCTGAGTTTAACGAAGTAAGGTCGGCTCAGTCGTGGATCTTGAAATAACGGCGGCATCGCCATCAGACCCACCAACTTCAGTCTTTCCAATCCAAAAATTTGCCTCACTACTTCTACAAGGGCTTCCCTGTCTTGCTCATTTCGGGCTGAAAAACCTGTTTTGGAACTTTCATCGCCAATATTGACTTCCAAAAAAACCTCCATTTCTGGCATTGTGGCTGGTCTATGCTGGTTGAGAAGACGTGCCAGTTTCAAAGAGTCCAAGGAATGAAGAGTATGAAAGTTTTCGGCAACCTGCTGGGCTTTGCGGCTCTGAACATGTCCAACCATATCCCAGCGGATATCCTTATAACCACGCAAGAGTGTCTTTTTTTCCAAAGCTTCCTGGACATAACTTTCTCCAAAAACTCGTTGCCCACAATTATAAGCAGCCTCAATCACCTCTACAGGCTGGCGCTTGCTGATTGCCAAAATCGAGATTTCTTCAGCACTCCGTCCGCTGACTATGGCAGCCTGGCTGATAATTCCCAGGATTTCAACCAGATTTTGCTTGATCTTACTCTGCAGTTGGTCTATATCCTGACTATCCATGCTTTCCTTTTGGGGTCAGGCTGATTGCGGCGGCAAAACGACCGGTCAGCCCCTTTTCCTTACGATAAGAATACCATTCGTGTAAATTTTCAGCGGTGCAAAGAAACGATTGTTCCAACTGTTGGATGCCAGCACTGCGCAATATCCATTCATTGGCAGCCCACAGGTCCAGATGGTAGCCCAGGGAAGTTTCGGCTATGAAGTCGGCGGCCTTATCACCCCATTTCTTATAAAATTGGTCTCTGACCTCTTCTCCGATCTCATAACAATTACCGCAAATCGAGGGGCCAATGCCAACTTGCATGGTGGCTGGGTCACAACCATATTTTTTTACAGCTGCGCGGATTGCTACCGCCCCGATCTCAAGCAAGGTTCCCTGCCAGCCGGCATGCACCAGCCCAATCACCTGCTTTACAGGATCATGGATCATAATTGGCACACAATCGGCAAAGCGCATGATCAAGGTCACATCCGGGTTATTAGTGAAAATGCCATCGCCAGGTTGATGTTTCTGTGTCTCGGGTCTGGGTGTATTCGTGAAGTGGATGGTATCGCCATGGACCTGCCAGACATCAAAGCGGCTTTCAAAGGGCATGCCAAAATTATCGAACAGCTTGAGGTGGTTGGCGCGAACATGCTCAGGTCTATCACCGTTCGTACCGCCCAGGTTTAGTTGGCTATATGCACCCTCAGAGACACCGCCCATGCGCGTGTAGAAGGCATGATTAACGAGGTTTGGGTTAAAACTATCAAAGTGATAGGTTGCCAAGCCGTCTTTTTCTTCCCGGTACATTTCAGTTTACCTTCGGTGATGGTGATGTGGTCTGTTTGATTGGCGTATTTTCGTTGATGATTTCTTCAATAGATGGCAGCCCAAACCAGGCAGTGAACCAACCAAACATTGCACCTGTCAGCACTCTCAAAAAGGGAGTGCTTTCACGCATGCCAAACCAGCTTAATGCTGGGATTTCTAACTGGCTGATTAGTTGAGAACTTCCATCCAGACCCATCGGTCCCAAGGCGAGTACGATCCAAGCAAACCAGGGCAGCGGTTTGAGTTTTCGACCTGTCAACGCGAAAATCAGACCAAACAAGAGTAGACTGGCGTAAATTGCCATATCCCGCTGACACAAGGCTGTCTTGAATCCTACCTGTTCGTTGCCGCGAAATGCGCTGGCAGCTGCCATGTCATTACCATCCAGTCCAGTGGCTGCTTCATAAGTTATCAAACCATCTACTCCCGCCAGCTCGCGTGGATAGGCTATCTGTTCTCCAAAAAGAAAAAATGAACGATACGCAAGTTGATGACAGAGGGGTTTATAAAGCCTGTAGATCACATCCGCAGATCTGTTTTCACCAATTTTCATCAAAACTGGTGCAAAAAGGGGTAAAAACAGGTAGATTGCCAGAGCAAGATTTATTAAGCTCAAGTAATGCCGTTTCAGCCACGAACCAATTTTATTGCTCAGACTTTGGTCGTTTTTTCGGGTTGATTCAGCTCTTTGTCTGTTTGGCAATACTTCTTCCTCAGGAGCAGGCATGACCGCAAGCTAACTTTCGACAACCTGGACGAAGGTGGATTGGCTACTGTTTGGCACAGTCAGCTCACCCGGATACAAGGCGACCTGGGGGTTGATCCAGCGCCAGATCCATTTGGCATCGTGTGGCAGGCAATTGATACATCCATGAGACAGGGCTACCCCAAAGTTGTTGTGCCAATAGACCGAATGGATTGCCTGACCATCAGGATGGTAGAGCGTAGTCCAGGCAATTCCAGGAGAGTCATATTGAGAAACACCGCCAGCACTCATGTGGAGCGAAATCATCTTCCGCCAGACAGGTGTCGTCTCAGGCGGAGTCAACCATTCACCATCACGAATGTAGCCGGTGGAAACTTCACAAAAGTAAACCTCGCGGGAACCTTCAAAAGCACGTAAAGTCTGGGTTTGAAGATTGACCAGCACACGCTTATCACCGACATCAGGATGAATCGGGGATATCTCCTCTGCTGTAATGGGTCGGCAAGCACGCGCATCCACCCAGTAATAGTCGGGTAATGCGCCATACTTTTCAGATAGCAGGTATTCGGTGTGACCATCCACGCTGCGAATGTCTGATGCCCAGAAAACCTGGCTGTAATAGAGCTTTGCCAATCCTTCAGAATCGCGAATCCAGGAAGAGGCGTTGCTCCAGGCTTTGGTCAATTCGAAATTGACTCTTGGAACAGAAATTTCGACCCACATGCCGCGTTGCCCCAACTCATCCAATGGCAATTCAGTTAGTGGCTGGTTAGGCAGGTTTTTTACTGGCTGAACATAAGGTGAATAAATGAAGCCATCGGGAGTCTCATACCATTTTTGGTTATATCGGTTGAAATCCAGCACATTAGCCACTACTTCCCGCTTAATTTCGAAAACATCATCGCGCCAAACACGTGTTGTGGTTGCGGCATTCATATTCGGCTCAGCTTTCAAGTCGATATAAGATCGCATCTCGCCCACGGCCACCCGTCCCAGGTTGGCACCAATCGGCCATTCCTGGATCAAACTGCTTGCCGATGCTTTGCCCAAGGGAAGCAGTAAGGAACCGGCTGCCACTCCAGTCAGTTTTAGGAAATCACGTCTGCTAATATTGCTGTTCAAATTCATAATGCAATTATACAAAATCTCTAAGAAAGCTCAACGATGGGTAAAAGCTTGCCGGGTCTGCTACCAATCACCCCTGTTACGGGAGGTCTCACGTTCCACGTCCCGTTCTTTGATCGATTCGCGTTTATCGTATTGTTTTTTACCTTTAGCCAGCCCGATTTCCAGTTTAGCCCTGCCGGCTTTTAGGTAAACTCGCATTGGAACCAGGGTCATACCTTTGATTCTTACTTCGTCGAAGAGTTTCCGGATCTCTTTTTTGTGCATCAGAAGCTTGCGATCGCGTTTGGGATCGTGCTGAAAGGCACTGGCGTGTTCATATGGGGCAATATGAGCACCGACAAGCCAGATTTCTTCTCCGTTGGTGCGGACGTAAGCCTCCTGGAGAGATATCTGTCCATTGCGAACCGACTTGATTTCGGTTCCCTTTAAAACCAAACCCGCTTCAAAAGTTTCCAGGATGAAAAACTCGAAGCGTGCTTTTTTATTTGTGGAAACTACTTTGATGTCCATGACCGGTAATTTTAACATAGTTCTATTAGGTCAGATTCTGAAGGATAGGTATAATTAACAGAATAAGCAAGGAAAGAATAATGGTTAGCTTTCGCTTTTATGGTATTCTTAACTGCTACACACAATAAAGATAATTAGGCAGAATTCCTGTTTATGAAGGGCTCTGGGAATGGGATATGGACGTAAAACAAGTTTTTTCGACGATAAAACATTGGCTCTGGCTTGTAATTCTAGGTTGCGTGATTGGAGCAGGTATTGGTTATTACATCAGCATTCGCCAAACACCGATTTACCAGGCGCAAGCACGCTTTGTTATCCTTCCTGCGGCTCAAACAACTTACGATTACTATTCCTATCTAAATAATCAGGACATTATCAATACCTACGCGCAACTTCTGACTACCGAAGAATTGCTTTACCAAGCCTCTGAATCTTTAGGATTTCCAGTCCGTAAAGGTCAGGCGACTGCTGTACAGGTTGATGACACCAAGTTCGTGGTCCTGACGGTCAAAGATCCTGATCCGTTCAAAGCTGCAACGATAGCCAATGGTCTGGTCGAGATCATGATTTCGCAAAACGAGATTCTTCAATCAGTTCAATTTAAAGCTGCAGAAAAGAATTTGCTCGATCGAATTGACCAGGCAGAAACGCAAATTGCCACACTGGAAGCACAAATAACTCAACTATCCGATGAAATTCTTCAAACTCAAATTGAAAGCGTCCAAACACAGATGGATGATGTCCAGGCGCAAGTAAACAATCTGAAAACCGACATGGCTCAAATTTACCCTGAGTCTTTAACTCAAGGAGACGCGGCTCAATTTGACCTTACATCGTTAACTCAAGAAGAAATCGCCCAATTAGCCGCCTACCAGACAAAGCTTGACGAAATTACGCCGATCTTGGAACTGTACCAGGAAATTTACACCGAGTTGGTAGTTCTTGGTCAAACTACTGGCACTACATCTGGCAGTGCCAATGACTTGGATCGTCTGAATACTACCTTGAACTTGTATCAACAAATTTATATCAGCAGTATCAACAACTTGGAAACTCTCAAGTTAGCCAAAGCCCAAAACACACCTACAGTCATGCAGGTTGAAACTGCGGTTAAGCCCACAGTACCGATTTCACCCAAACCAATGCAAGACGCAATGATTGGAGGTGTCATTGGCTTATTAATAATTGGTGCTTTGATATTCCTGCTCGAATTTCTGGATGATACTCTGAAAACACCAGACGAAATAAAGACTGTGTTAGAAGCCCCTGTTATTGGCTTCATCGGAGAATTAAAACAAGGAAACAAAAAAGCGGACGATTCACTTGGTGTGTTTGTGGCAAAAAATCCACGCTCACCAGTGGCAGAGGCTTTCCGGTCTTTGCGTACCAACCTGGAATATTCTTCAGTAGATGAGCCTGTTAAGACGGTTTTGATAACCAGCTCCGGTGAGTCTGAAGGGAAATCTACTGTAGCTGCCAACCTTGCCATTGTTGAAGCACAAAGTGGCAAGTCGGTCGTGATCATCGATGCGGACATGCGACGCCCCAAGATACATGTTCAGTTTAATAAGCCAAATCGCATGGGCCTAAGCGACGTTGTGACGGGCAAACTTACTCTCGATGACGTAATCAAGACCTATGACCAGGTCGAAAACCTCTCAATCATCACTTGCGGAACTGTCCCACCGAATCCGGCTGAACTTCTGGGTAGTGATAGGATGTCACAGACTCTAAAAGAACTCAAAAAAAGGTTCGATGTCATCATCATTGACACTCCACCAATGATCGTCTCTGATGCTCAAATCCTCTCGTCCAAAGTTGACGGTCTGGTGTATGTTGTCATTCCTGGTCAGACCAGGGCAATCACAGCCAGAAGACCACTGGAAGAGTTGCGAAGAATTGAAGCCAAAATTCTCGGTATTGTCGCAAACAAGATCCCAAGGAATCGCGATTACTATTACGGCGGATATAACTACTACTCGCCCTATAGCAATCATTACTCTTACCATAGCGAATCAATTGTCCCGAACTCAGATAGTGATACGGAGACAAAAAAAGTTACCCCTTTGGGCTCAGTTTTTGAAAAGTATCAACGCAAAGACGCACAAAAACAGAAATAGATTCCTGCTTATTAAGGACCCAAAACACTTGCCAAGAATCGTTTTCATATGTACCAAAAATCAATTCCGCTCTCCGCTGGCAGCAGCAATCTTGCAGCGTGAACTGGAGGCGCACGACCTGCCAGGCGAGTGGGTTGTTGACAGTGCAGGTTCCTGGGTTGCAAATCTGGCACCAGCTACCACTGACGCTCTGATTGAAGCGGCGAAACGAGGGCTTGATTTAACCGCTCACACATCCAAAGGGATTGAAGGTATTCATCGGGAAAAGATAGATTTGTTTTTAGTCATGGAAGAAGGGCAGAAAGAATCGATCATGCTCGAGTTTCCACGATTGAAAGACAAGACAATTTTATTGAGCGAACTGACTGGCGTATCCTTTAGCATTCCCGACCCCTACGTTACAGGCGAGTCCTGCAGCGAGATTGCGGCAGAGATTGAGCAGCTCATTAAAAACAACCTTGAAAGGATTGTCGCTCTTGCTTATGGCATCGTTCGATAATTAGCCCAAGGTAATTTCTAGATCTAAACCCGCTCCTTTGTTTAGAATCAAAAGCACACAATAAAAGTTAGTTAATTATCATCGGCAACCAATTTCTTGATGGCCAGGAAAGCACCGAGAAATTCGCTGTTGTCTCAGCAAAGTACCCCTGGAGATCTGTGGCTCGGAATGTAATCGCCTCTGTACCAGTCCAAAATGCATTCGGTATCGTGATACTTGCCATTCTATCGACAATACTCACTAATAAATCTGCATTGCCGGTGTAGCTCCAGGTCAATTCGTCATCCGCATTATCATAATCAACGACATAATTATCCAGGTTGATATTGGTGAACGATTGTCCTTCATAGATCGCCTGATCTGGAATACTCGAGACTTCAGGGCGGTAAACTAATGCGAGGCGGGTGGCTGGGTCCCCAAACAGCAGGTAAGTATCCAAAAGATCTGGGTGTGTACCAGTTGACCACAGGTCAAATTTTCCAGCAGTTGTTCCTTCGCCGATTGTTCCTGACCCATTTATAAAAACAGCCTCAAAGAACCCACGATTCAAGTGATCATGCCCATTCGAAACACCCAACCCTGTCGGTGACCAACTGGCAACCGCACCTTTACCAGCAGTGCCTGTGATAATTTCAGCCATTGATCTATTGTTTGTCCCGGCTTGATGGCGTTGATATTGCCCGTCCAGACAAGTCATGGAAAGAACAACCGTTAGTCTGTCAGCGTTCACAAGGTTGCTTATATCCGACATTCGAAACACACCTTCATCGGTCCATTGAACACGGCTTGCGTGACCAATATAGTTCGTGATCAATGCCCCCTGGTTTACGATGTTGATAATTGCAGCTCGTGCGGTGGATTCATCTGGATGTGTTTCCTTGAAATATACTTTCTCCGGTGTGTATATGTCTGGAAGGCAGCAGTCAATTAAATCTTCGCTGATTTGTGTGAAATTACCAGCGAAATCAGGATCATCTGCTACCAATAAAACCCTCTGCTTCCATGAGTCCGGCGGTGTTTCCTCATAGGACAGCAGCTTGTTAACCAAGATTTCTGCCTCCGTGACATCTCCAGCGGTTAACCTTCCAAGCATCATATCCGGCAGCAAGTCTCCGCCGATAAATGTTACATAGCGATTATCAGCCGCAGTTTCACCTAGCCATGGATCGGTTGCTGCCAAATATGATGGCATATGATTTGGCAAGCTGGTGCTGATATAACCTTTTGGATCTTGGTTGCCGTCGCCAAAAAGAACAACAAAAGCCGGGGCAGGCGCTTCCCAATTATGATAGGCATAGGACAAAAAGTCGCGAACAAAATTTACATCCTGGTATCCATACCCAAATTGATCATAGATATCCTGAAGGTTAACCACCATCGTTCGAAGCCCTTGTTCGGAGCGATAGAGGCTCAAAATTTCTGCCTGTGCGTTAAAAATAGTTGGAGTAATAACAATATAATCAGCTTCATTCGTAATTGAACCCAAATCAGAACTCACGTCTTGTTCGATTGCTTTTACTGACAAAAAGGCAGAATTTTCAACCAGGCTATATTTTTTATCTTCATCAATGTTGCCTTGATAACTCATTGTGAATAAGCCGCCAGTATCAAAGACCTGTCCGCCAACTACTTCTTTAACAAGTGTAACGTCCGTGATTTCGTAGACTGAGATTAATCCAGAAGTAAATCCTTCAATCTGGAAGTTGAAAATACCAGGAGTATTGTAATCAAATGTCAGCCGGTCTTGTTCAGAGCTGAATCCACTCTCATAGGTCATATCGACCCAATCAAGGAAAAAAGGGATACCTGTCTCGCTGGTGGTAATTTCGATTTTGTTCTGCCCAGCAACAAGTACTCCGCCTGGGACGTCTACTTCAAAGATCTGATAAATCTTACCGGTGAACATATATGTGCCTAAATCGACTTCATTGACTTTGATCACAAATGTGTGAGCGAGGTCTGTGTATCCCAATAATGCAATATTCAATAAGGCTTCTGATGCGGCAGGTGATACCAGATCGAAGAATTGTGTACTGGATTTTGTGCTCGATGCATAATCTCCCATCCAGCGATCAAACCGATCATCCCCAGGTGCCTGCGATACATAATAGAGGTTTTTCTCGATATGCTTGGTTTGCAAGAAACTTGTCGGTATCTCCTGCTCACTTGGTGTTCCGTCAACCTCCGCCATCCGTATCCCTGGCGTGGATCCATAGGTCAGCCAATAGACATTTTCAGCTGAATATTTCGTGTTGAAAATTCGAGCAAAAAAGAGGATAAAATCGCTCTCATCAAAATTGCCATCCTCTTCACCAACGATCTGCACAGCAACTTCAGTTCCCTCATTGAATAGCTGAATGGACTGAGGGTCCAAACTGCTCACCGGAACACCGGCTGCTTCAAGCTCGGAATAGGTGATTTTGTGAATTCCCTCAGCGGTTGTTTTGATACGCCATCCTGGGTTCGGAGGAGACCAGGGCAAAACCGCATTCCCTGCCAAGAATTCACCATCCAGTCCTATTGAGTCAGATTGATCAATTCGCCATTGCCTGGCAGTGTCATAATTAAGCAGCGTGCTTCTGAAAAGTTGTTCATACGTATTCGCTTCAGGTTTTATTTCGTTCCGAAATGGAACTGAGCTACCGGAAAAGCTAACTTTCACTTCAAGAGATTCATAAATAACCAGGGTGTTTTTTGAAGGAAGCACTTGTACAGGAAAGAGATTAATCCCCACCACCCGCTGCTGTCTCAGAAAACCATCTGCGCTTACCGATGCCATCTGTCCTGGATAAACCTGATCCTGGCGATAGACAGCAGGGTCCATTTCGAGGATCGAAGTTGTTTCACTGACACTAAATTTCTCCGAAGCAAACTCCAATGTCGGGTAAACAGCCCTAACAGTTGCAGAAGGTAAAAGCGGATGAGTGAGAGAATATTCGTGTGATTTGCCGGGTATCACGCTTACTGAGATTTCTGAGCCTATAGGTGCGCCAAGCTGTTCGGTCAGGTAAGGAAGCTGTGGTGAACCCGGCGCGTCTGTTTCTAACCAATCGGAAAGGCTGAGGTCAATATATGTCTTGCCGTCAACGAATACCTCTTCCTGTTGGAGTTCTTTCCAGGGTATCTGGACCAAAAATGTAATTCCCTGTTCGTCCTGGTTAAGCACATTGATACTGGCGGGCTTGTTCCCAGTTTCAGAATTTCCTGGTCTTTCAATTGAACTTGCTTCAGCGATTGGGGCACCATCCACCCTGGTTGAAGCACCGCAATTTATCAGCAGAATCAGCAATAAACTAATGGTAATTATCTTATTTCTGGTATTCATCAATGGCTCCTATCAAACCCGTTTACAGGTGGTAGCTCAAAAGATATTTGTTCAGAATCAATTCAAAGAACACTATATCGGTAAAGATACACAGCGATACAATACAATATTAATAGTTGATTATACGTTTTGCAAGTAATTTAAGTACACATCCTGCCCCAGGGGATAATTCAAACAGTAAAAGGGCACAGTTGCAGCCAGGAGGGTTAGCCGATCCAAGATAGCCTCGATCAACTCAGGGCGATAATATGGAATGAAGGATGTTTGCATGATCCGAGATATTCCATCCAATGAGGAGATCTTCTTGAGACCTATCCCCGCTTCTCTATCCAGAAAGACCACCCCATTCAGAATCGTCTGCAGGGGAGAACACATAGCCGGGTTTTCATGCCAGGGCGTGCCATAAATCCAAAATTTTCCATCTACGTTTTTGAGAATAATCTGGTCTTCGCCCAACACCATTGCCTGGTGGTCTTCAACAAGCGCTGAAGCCAGGGTAGACTTCCCCGCACCGGATTTTCCAAGAAAAGCAAAACCCTTCCCGTTCAGGATCACCCCAGAAGCATGCAGCGCTAAATCGCCCTTTTCTGCCAACCAGTTTACAGCAAGAAGCATGTCAAGATTTTCCAATGGATGCCACAGATTCCCTTCTACAGTCTTAAAATGACCTGTCAGGTTTGCCATTGTGTAATTATGGTTGACGCTCAGCTGCCTGGGAAAACGGCTCATTTTGGTGGAAAAAACCAAATGATGCTGATCTGTATGGCGTAAATCCCAGATATCAGTTTGACAGATTAGTTGATCTTTGGAGTAATCGAGTGCCATGGGCTCCCGGTCAATTTTGACATCAAGCCTGTGGTGGTATTTAGAAGCTGGCAAAGACATTAAAAATGGAGCATAAGACAGAGGTAGAAGTAAGGAGTCGCCGCAAGAGGTGGAGTTACACCAGATACAAAGACCTGCAACCTGAATACCTGTTTGTTTGGGAGAAAACGCTACATACGACAGGTCATTTTTCACTTGGAAGAGGGAATTCAAATTGAGTGGCATGTGCTATCGTTTGCAGAACATGCCATTCAAAACGGCAAACTTATGGTCTTGGTATAAAACAATTGTTAGGACCGCATCCTGCACCGGGCACAGGATCACC
>CAZDPK010000003.1:0-72113 GCA_964507335.1 uncultured Anaerolineaceae bacterium
TTATTGCAGCCGTCATCATCAGGCAGGATTTGGCGACATTGAAACAGTTGTAATAAATTAAAAAACCGGAGTAAACCTCCGGTTTTTGTTTTTTTTACTGCCCTCTCTATATCGAGTGTCTACAAGTCCTTGGCGAGGGTAGTTACCAAAAAAAACACTACTTCTGACTGCCAAACAAATCGTATGGTCCGACGCTTTCGATTGTAACAGGTGTAAGGTCACCAACTTCGGCGCGACCATTTGCCACGACCAATCCATCGATTTCTGGGGCATCACGATAACTCCGTCCGATGATTACTTCTTGCTCTTCATCCAGCCCTTCAACCAAAATATCCAATGTCTCACCGATGAGAGCCTGTTTGTTCTCCAGGGCTAACCTTGACTGGAGTTCCATCAACTGTGCCTTACGGGTTTCTTTTACCTCATTGCTGATTGGATCTCCAAGGCCTTCAGCAAATGTGCCAATCTCAGGCGAATAAGTGAATACGCCCATGTTGTCAAACTGCATCTCCTCGACGAAGTTATACAAATCTTGGAAGCTTTCATCTGTCTCAGTCGGGAAGCCAACGATCAAGGTTGTTCTAACCACCAGGCCAGGAATTCGCTGGCGCATCGTGTGGATTGTGCGCCTGACCCAATCGACATCGGACGGTCGGCGCATACTTTTTAGAACCTCAGGGCTGGCATGTTGAAGGGGGATATCGAGATAAGGTAAAAGCTGTTCTGAATCTGCCATCAAGTCGATAAGCTTGTCCGAGATCATTCCTGGATAGGTGTAAAGTAAGCGTACCCAGGGAACTTCCGGGATTTCCGGTAACAGTTGCCTCAAAAGAGCATACAAACCGTCCTGCTCACCCCGATCGGTGCCGTAGGCAGTCACATCCTGCGCGATCAGATTGATCTCGTTTACTCCGACCTCCTGCAAAAATCCGGCATCGTGCAAAATGTCTTTAACCGGACGGCTGACCAGACTGCCTTTGATGCCCGGAATCGCGCAGAAGGCACAGGAGCGATGACAACCATCGGCAATTTTAAGATAGCTGCTACCGCCCTGGATGGTAGTATAGGACGCGCCAGGGGCATATTGAAGGGTGGGATAGTCCAAATAGCGACTGATTTCTCCTCCCGATTTCAGCTGACGAACGAGGGGGACAAGGTCTTCCAGTCGGCGGGTGCCGATGAGACCGTCGATGTCCGGATGGGCTTTAAGCAAGTCGTCGCGCCACCTTTCAGCCAGGCAACCAGTGACAATCAATTTTTGTCGGGGATTTTTCAGACCGGCATATTCGCGGATGGTATCCTGTGATTCCTGGCGGGCATCGTGAATAAAGCCGCAGGTATTGACTAAAACGAATTCAGCTTGTTCAGGTGATTCTGAATAAGTCAGCCCTTCTGCTTCCAATAACTGCGCCAGGACGTTGGAATCAACCAGATTTTTAGCACAGCCCAGGCTGATGAGATGAAATGTGTTTTTTTTCATTAAGTTCCTATGGGTTTTCGTCGGTACCAAGTAACGACAATTCTGTCATGCCTTCTATTGTGAAGAGAAGCCGGGCAGGGGTGCCAAGCTTATCTGAGATTGGATCGACTGAACGCTGATTGAAGATGATCTCGATTGCGGATACGTTACCTGTTTGCAGTTCGATTTGGTCTTCACCGGTATAAGTCAAAACATTGCCTGCCAGCTGTCTGCCCTGGAAGATCACATCACCATCCGAGGTGACTCTCAACCAAACATTTTGGCGGATGAGGATTACGATTTCAAGATTCGAATCATTTTCAGAGGCAGCATAAAAAGGCGTTGGAGTGGGGAGAATCTGTGCGGCTGGTTCTTCCATCGTTGGTGTGATCTGTGTGGCAATTGTGGTTGGTTCAGAAAGCAAAATCTCAGCCACGGCAGGTAACGTGCCGGTGACTTCGGGCTCCTCTTGCAAGAAAGTCATACGGGAGATACCCCAGATTAGGAAAGCCAGAATTCCAAGGATCATCAGGCTGCCAAAAAATAGATCTAGTGTAAAAAAACGCTTGAGATTTACTACAAACGGCGGAAGAATCCTGGGGGTTTTTTTGGTCCGAGTTTTGGTGTTGCTTTTTTCGAGCCTGCGTTTCTGGATCGCATCTGCATAACGGATCATGACCCCAGCCACATCCAGGTTCAAGAAACGGGCGTAGGACTGTAAGTGACCTTTGAATTGCATCGGGTTTATAAAAGCCTCCAGATCACCACGTTCGATGCTTCGAAGTTGATCTTTAGGGATATGGATTTCTTCTTCAATGACATCCCAGCTGATGTTTAGGTACCGACGGCGAGCCGCCAACTCACGTCCGATTGACATCAATGCCTCAATAGATTCGGTAAATTCCTCGCTTGGAGAAATTGGCACAGGTTTTTCACTCATATCATCGGATTCGTTTTGAGGGATTGCTTCAGCTGGAGGAGAGGACTTGGAAGTCAGAATAAAACTGTTTCTAATTTTCTTCTCTTTTGGGACAACCTGTTTTTCCTCTGAAACCTCTGGTTTAATCTCTGGTAATGCTATCTCGACCGGTAACTCGTCTGCAGGCTCCTCTTTTAACCCTAAAAAGTCGGCATAAAGCTTCAGAAAGCCCTTGGTTTGTGTGGATGAACTAAGCTCAGAATATTCCTCATCTTCCAGGTCCTGCAAGATGGCCAAGCGGATATGAGTTGCAGTAGCAACCTGTTCAAGTGAAATGTTACGTTCCAGCCGAATTTTTTTGAGTTGAGAACCTGAATAATTCATGATGATGATTCTAACAAAAAAATAGCCTGCTGAATTAACTCAGCAGGCTGCTACCCTTTTTTACTCCAGAATACTATGCTTCAGGAGTCTCAGTCTCAGTCTCAGTAGTTTCGTCTTCGATCTCTTCGATTTCGACAAATACTTCTTCAACTGCCGGCACGAAGACTTCACCTTCACGATGAATGACAACCCGGACTTCAGGAACCAGGTCGAGTGTCAGGTTGACCGGGATCATGTATTCACCCAGGTTACGGATTGGCTCAGTGACCAGTTGGTTTCGCTCGAGTTCGATGCCTTTATCTGCTTTAATGCGATCAGCGATAGCTTGAGCAGAAACAGAACCGTAGAGTTTGCCAGTTTCGCCGGCTTTGACCGGGAAAAAGAGCTCCAGCTTGGCAAGCACATCGGCAACACTTTTCAATTCGACATTGAGTGCGGCGCGGCGTTCGGTGGCTCGTTTGCCAATCGCTTCAGCGACCTTGGATGAACTTTCGGTAGCGGGGATTGCTAAACCTTGGGGGATGAGGTAGTTGCGGCCATAACCATTGGCGACTTTTTTGATATCGCCGGCACGACCAAGTTTGTAAACGTCCTTAATAAGTAAAACTTTCATTTCTAGCCCTTTCTGTGCTAAGTGATTTTTTGTGGATGAAGGGTACAACATCCAAGCCGCTCAATATTACCATAAATTGCAATTTGCAAGAGCGAATACAATAAACTGTCCAGACTCCTTTCCGAAATTAGAGTCTCTCCATATGAATCAATCTTGTAGGCGTCTTACGGTCAAATCAGTGCTCGGCTAGGATGCCGTCATGATCACCGGCTGCTTCGTCCAGGAGATCTTTGCGTTCATTCGATTAAGATCCTTCGCTTTGATCATGATGATATAAGATCCACTCCCTTCAATTGCCTTCTTTCAATGCGCTGGAGGAAGGTGGTTTGTTTGTTCTTTCAAGTCAAAAGCCAACGCGCCACTGCTGTTCCCGAAGGTCTCCTGACTGAACGTAAACGGTTACATCATGCGGTTTTTCTCACCGCTGATGGGCTCCATCAGGTATACTTAACTTGTTAACCATTAACCTAATTTTGAGGAGAGGTATGACAGACCTAACACAATTTGATCAATGGCAGGAGAAATGCTACGATCCCGCCGTCAAGCGTTTCCCAGAACGAAAAGAGCAGTTCAAAACTTCATCCAATATCCCTGTTCCAGCGGTTGTCCCACCTGAGAAAATTAACCCGGAGCAATTCGAAGAACTCGGTCTTCCCGGCATGTACCCTTACACTCGCGGTGTTCAACCGACCATGTACCGCGGACGTCTGTGGACCATGCGCCAATATGCTGGTTTCTCCAGCGCGGAAGAATCGAACAAACGCTACCGATTCCTGCTTGAGCAGGGACAAACAGGTTTGAGCGTCGCTTTCGATCTGCCGACTCAGATCGGCTATGATGCGGACGACCCGATTGCGCTGGGTGAAGTGGGTAAGGTGGGTGTCTCTATTTCCTCAATTGAGGACATGGAAACCCTCTTCAACCTGATCCCACTTGACAAGGTCTCTACAAGCATGACCATTAATGCGCCAGCTGCTGTACTGCTGGCAATGTATATTGCTGTAGCGAAAAAACAAGGTGTTTCAGCAGCAGCGCTACGCGGTACGATCCAGAACGACATCCTGAAAGAGTATATTGCTCGCGGGACGTATATCTTCCCCCCTAAACCCAGCATGCGCCTCATTACGGATATCTTCCAATATTGCAGACAGGAAGTACCCAACTGGAACACGATCAGTATCTCTGGATATCACATCCGCGAAGCCGGCTCAACGGCTGTGCAGGAAGTTGCGTTTACCCTGGCAAACGCCATTGCCTACATCGATGCAGCCATCAAGGCGGGCATGGATGTGGACGAATTTGCCGACCAACTGTCTTTCTTCTTTAATGCCCACAACAACTTCCTGGAAGAGGTTGCCAAATTTAGAGCAGCTCGTCGGCTCTATGCCAAAATCATGCGAGAACGTTTTGGTGCCAGGAAAAACAAATCGGAACTTCTGCGTTTCCACACCCAAACGGCGGGATCAACATTGACTGCACAGCAACCTGAAAACAACGTCGTCAGAGTGACTCTGCAAGCCCTGGCAGCTGTTTTGGGGGGAACCCAATCGCTGCATACCAACAGCATGGACGAAGCACTGTGGTTACCAACGGAAAAATCGGTGCAGGTAGCGCTGCGTACTCAGCAAATAATTGGATATGAATCCGGTGTTGCTGATTCCGTTGATCCTTTGGCTGGTTCTTATCTGGTGGAATACCTGACCGATGAGATAGAGAATCAAGCCATTGAATACATTGAGAAAATCGATGCGTTCGGTGGGGCACTGGCAGCCATTGAAAATGGCTTTATTCAAAACGAAATCCAGGAAGCCGCCTACCAGGCGCAGCGCAACCTGGAAAGCCTGGAGGATATCGTGGTTGGTGTCAACAAATTCCAGGTTAAAGAAGAAATATCGCTGGAATCACTGAGAATTGATCCCAAGATCGAACAGGACCAGCGCGAACGTCTGGCTGCACTGCGTGCTTCCCGCGATCCACAGATGGTTAATGCTTTGTTGGACAAACTTGAGCGAACCGCCAACAGCGATGCCAATCTGATGCCGGTGATTATTGAATGTGTGGAAAACAAACTCACTTTGGGTGAGATCTGCAATCGTTTGAGAAAAGTTTGGGGTGAATACGTTGCCCCCAATTTTCTCTAAGAAACATCAATAGGAGAGAGATGGCAAAAATTACCAAAGTGAACCATGTGGCGATCGTTGTAAAAGATATCGAGGAATCGCTAAAGTTTTGGGAAGAAAGCCTGGGTCTGACCCTCGACCACATTGAAGTAGTTCCTTCCCAGAATTCCCGGGTCGCTTTCATCCCCGTTGGTGAAAGCGAGGTCGAGCTGGTGCAGCCCACCAGCGCAGAGACCGGTCTGGCTGCCTACTTGGAAAAAAGGGGCGAGGGTATGCATCACCTCTGCATGGAAGTGGATGATATTGACGCGAAGTTGGCAGAACTCAAAGAAAAAGGCGTACGCCTGATCAATGAGACCCCCGAAGTTTTGCCTGGTCGTAAGATGGCATTTATCCATCCTAAAGCCGGAAATGGTGTGTTGATCGAACTTTACCAACTGACTGACTAAGCTCACCAAGCCACAAGGAGGCAAAAATGATCATTAGGAACGGAAACATTGTCACATGGAGTGAACCTAACCAGATCTTGGAGGGGCAAGAAATTCTGGTCCAGGGTGGAATCATAAAGTCGATTGAGCCAGAAGGTCAGTTGACAGCAAAGTATCCAGAGGAAGAGGTATTGGATGCGCATGGTCAGTTGATCATGCCCGGTAATATCTGTGCACATACTCACTTTTATGGCGCTTTTTCGCGCGGAATGGCAATTCCTGGTGAGCCGGCGATCAATTTCCAGCAAATCCTCGAAAAATTGTGGTGGAAATTGGACAAAGCATTGGATGAAGAGGGCACCCGCTATTCTGCTTTGACACTGCTGATTGACGCCATCAAATACGGCACTACCACCGTCATAGACCACCATGCTTCGCCAAACTTCATCGATGGCTCGCTGGACATCGTTTACGATGCAGTCAAACAAACAGGATTGCGCTCTGCCTTATGTTATGAAGTAACTGACCGAGATGGCGAAGAACGTGCTTTAGCTGGTATCAGGGAAAACAGCCGCTTCATCAGCCGCGTCCAGGCAGGGGAGATCGACCCGATGGTTAAAGCTCATTTTGGCTTACATGCCAGTCTGACTGTTTCTGATGAGACCCTTGATAAATGTATCGAAGAAAACGACAACCGGGTTGGTTTTCACGTACACGCTGCCGAAGGGATTGTTGACCAGGAGGATTCGCTGGCAAAATATGGCAAGCGGGTTGTGGAACGTTTCTCGGACAAGAAGATTCTAAGTGACCGCAGTATTTTGGCACACGGAATTCACCTCTCGGACAACGAAATAAAGCTCCTCGCAAAAAGCCAAAGCTGGCTGACACACCAACCGCGTTCCAATATGAACAATGCGGTCGGCGTTGCAGCCGTAGAAAAACTGCTGGAGAGCGGCGTGAATTTGTGTTTGGGTAACGATGGCTTTTCAAATGCCATGTGGCAGGAGTGGTTCTTCACTTATCTGCTGCAAAAAGACCATAAGGGCGACCCGAGAGCGATGAACGGCTATGATGTCATCAAAATCGCAGTTAACAATAATTCAAGACTTGCTACCCAAATCTGGGGAGGTCTGCGCGTAGGTGTAATTGAACCGGGAGCAGTGGCTGATATTATTTTCGTTGATTATCACCCAATCACACCCATGACCAGTGGCAATTTGCCCTGGCATATCCTGTTTGGCTTTCGGGATGGCATGGTCACGATGACCATGGCAAACGGTAAGGTTTTGATGAAAGACCGCAAGCTCCAGTTCCTGGATGAGGCGGAAATTGCTGCAAAATCACGCGAAGTTGCTGCCCAGACCTGGGCACGCGTCGCACAATTGTAATGGAGAAAAGATGAAATACACAATTGGAATTATTGGTGGAACGGGTAAAGAAGGTAGTGGACTGGCTTATCGCTGGGCGTTGGCTGGTCATAAGGTGATCATCGGATCGCGCCAGGAAGAAAAAGCTCTGGCTGCTGTTGATTCTCTGCTCGAAAAGATTGGTGATCAGGAAGTTGATCTTTCCGGTATGTCGAATGCTGAGGCTGTAAAAGGGTGTGAAATTGCCGTTTTAACCGTCCCATTTGCGGTCCATGCTTCCACCCTTGAAGGATTGAAGGAAGAATTGCAGGGAAAACTGATGATCGATGTTTGCGTTCCCCTTGTACCTCCAAAAGTCAGCAAGGTGCAGATGCCCCCGGAAGGCAGCGCTGCATTGCAAGCCAAAGCGATCCTGGGACCCGATGTGCAGGTTGTGGATGCTTTCCAAACAATTGCTTTTGAACACCTTTTATCAAATGAAGAGATTGAATGTGACGTTTTGGTAGCTGGTGGAAACAAGGAAGCCCGCGAAATCGTGATTAGTTTGGCGGAAGATATTGGTTTGAAAGCTTGGGATGCCGGTGTAATTGAGAACACAGTTGTGGTCGAAGGAATGACATCGATTTTGATTGGTCTCAATATGAAATACAAAGTTCCTTCCTCAGGGATTCGCATAACTGGTATCGAATGAGCCAACCCAAACGACTCACACTCAGTGCAGTTGCTGGAATTCCACTCATCCATGAAGGTGACGATCTGGCAGAGATCATTTTTCAAGCGGCAATGGACTGTGACCTGACCTTTGAGGACGATGATGTATTGGTATTGGCGCAAAAAATAGTCTCTAAGGCGGAAGGTCGTCTGGTCAACCTGAGCAGTGTCACTCCTTCAGTTGAAGCAGTGGAATTGTCGACCTTTTTGGATAAACGACCTGAACTGGTGGAGTTGATTCTCAGGGAAAGTTCAGAGGTCCTTCGCACCCGGCCTGGCACAATCATCGTTCAACACAAAGCTGGCTTTGTGTGCGCAAATGCCGGCATCGATCATTCCAATGTCAAGGGACCTTGGGGTGAGGAAAACGATTGGGTATTGCTTTTGCCAGAGGATTCGGATCAATCTGCTGGGCGTATTCGAAAGCAGCTTGAAGAAAAAACAGGTAAACGGCTTGCGGTTCTAATTATTGATTCTCACGGGCGAGCCTGGCGAAATGGGGTTGTGGGTACAGCTATCGGTTTATCGGGGATGCCAGGCTTGGTGGACATGCGCGGAACGGAAGATATGAACGGCTACAAGATGCGGGTGACGACAATTGCAGCAGCCGACGAGCTCGGTGCCGCAGCCTCCTTGCTAATGGGGCAGACCAGTGAAGGAACGCCAGTGGTGCATGCGCGGGGTTTCCCGTATCCACTGCGTGAAGGTTGTGTGGCTGAATTGATCCGCGACAAGGAAAAAGACTTGTTCAGATGAGCGAATTCACTTTTCCTCAATTTTCTACACTCAAAGTAGCTGTGCTGGCAGGAGGTGTTGGTGGGGCGAAACTGGTGCTTGGTCTGGACCGTGTGCTTTCCCCTGGAAGCCTGAGTGCCATTGTCAATACAGGAGACGATTTCACCCATTTTGGTCTGAAAATATGCCCGGATATTGATTCCGTCTGCTACTCACTGGCTGGCTTGGCGAACAAAAGCTACGGTTGGGGACTGGAAGGGGAAACCTGGAATGTTGCTGATGCGCTGGAAACCCTGGGGGCACCAACCTGGTTTCAACTGGGCGATCGTGACCTGGCTACCCATCTCGAGCGCACACGCCAGTTAGGGCAGGGTAAAAAGCTTAACCAGATTGTGGCTGAATTTTGCGCAAACTGGGGTATTTTAAGCCACATTCTTCCTATGAGCGATGATGATGCACCGACCCTGATCGAGACCAAATCGGGAGCGATCTTACCTTTCCAGGATTATCTGGTCAAGGAGAAGGCACAGCCTGAAGTCAACCGAATCCTTCTGCATGGTGGGCTTGAGCCAACACTTCTGCCAGAGGCCCTGTTATCCATCAAGGAGGCAGACCTGGTTGTGATAGCGCCATCTAATCCATGGGTAAGTATTGATCCAATTTTGGGATTGAGCGGTGTAAGAGAGGCATTGGAAACTAAGTATGTTGTGGCTGTGTCTCCAATAATCCAGGGCAAAGCTATCAAGGGTCCGGCAGCGAAGATGTTTAACGAACTGGGCATCCAACCCTCCAGCCTGGCTGTTTTGAAACACTACTCGGATTTGCTTGATCTGTTTGTTTATGATGCCAGCGAAAAGCCAATTTCTTCAGCCGACATTCCAGAAGGTATAGAGACTATTCAACTTCAAACTATTATGTCCGATGAAGCAGATAAGGTTCAACTTGCCAGAGGCATCCTCGAGCATTTTACTGCCATGTATGGAGCCAGATGACCTCGTGGGCAGTGCTTCCCGTTAAACCGCTGAGCAAGGGGAAGTCACGTTTGCATGGCTGCTTGAATGCTGAAGAAGTTTACTCGCTCAATCGCTGCTTTTTTGAAGAAACCTATCAGAAACTTAATGGCAGCAATGAAATAGACCGAATTCTGGTCGTGAGTCAGGATGAGGACGTGTTGAAATTTACGCGCCGTTTGGGCGGGGTAGCTTTGAAAGAAAACAAGCAAAGCAGCCTCAATGAAGCAGTGTCGCAAGCGCTCGCCTTTATTTTGGAAAACGACCCCGGCATGGTATTAATTGTGCCTGCCGATTTGCCTTGGATGACCGTAGAGGACCTGTCCGGGTTAATGAAGCTGCGCCAGAAAAAAGAATTTATGGTCATTGTTCCCGATCAAGATCAGCGGGGAACAAATGCGATCCTCCTCAGTCAGCCAGGCTTGCTCACTCCAAAATTTGGACGACAATCTTTTCAAAAACATGCCCAACAAGCAGCCAATCGATCCGTACAATTGGTCGTTTGGTTAAACAAAAACATCCAAAGGGACCTAGATACCCCTCAGGATTTGATATTCTATAATAAAATCAAGTTCAATCCAATCCATATATTTTCTGAGTAGAAAGGACTTCTCACTATGTTCGAAAAAGTTGCTCTATACCTCCAGGACTCCCACGATTTACGCGATGGTCTTGAAATTGTGAAATACGCTGAAGAAAAAGGCTTCGATTCTGTTTGGCAGGCTGAAAGCCGGCTTGTCCGCGATGCAATCGTGCCGATGGCAGCTTATGCTGCAGTAACCGAAAAAATCAAGGTCGGTTCAGCGGTTATCAATAACTGGACCCGTAATATTGGTCTGTTAGCTTCAACCTTCCTGACCATGGACGATCTTGCACCAAACCGGATTATTTGTGGCATCGGTGCCTGGTGGGATCCGTTGGCAAAAAATGTGGGCATTAACCGCACCAAACCATTGAAAGCGATGGAAGAAACTATTACCATCTTACGCAGGCTTCTGAATATGGAGAATGTTACTTTCGAAGGTGAATTTGTCCAAGTTCACGGTATTGAACTGGACGTTGTTCACGGTCGTCGTGAACCCCGTAATGTTCCCATCTATATTGGCGCAACCGGCGGCAAGATGATTGAAATGACAGGGCGAATCGCCGATGGTATCGTCATGAACTATTGTGTGCCGGTGGAATACAACGACTATGCTCTGGAACAGCTTGACAAAGGCTTGAAACAAGCCGGGCGCAAAATGGAAGAATTTGACCGTCCGCAATTGGTGGTCTGCTCTGTGGACGAAGACCATGACAAGGCGATTGACACGACCCGGGAATTGCTCACTCAATACCTGGCACAGCAACCTCACATCGCCCAGGCTTCTGGCGTTTCCATGGATATCGTTGAAAGTATCCAGGCGATTTTAGGCTGGCCAGCCACTCATGAGCAGATTCAGGCTGCCAAACATTTGGTTCCCGACGATTTGATCCACCGTATCACTGCCAGCGGCACGCCGGCTGAAGCCCGCGCTAAAGTGCAGGAATACATTGACCACGGTTGTACCTGTCCGATTCTGTATGGAGTCGGCGGAAATACCAAGCTTCTGATCGATACATTTGCTAAAGAGAGTTAATGGAAAAATTGCCTGGTAGCAAAGGCTGCTATGTTTGCGGGAGAGAAAACCCGATCTCCTTGAAACTGGAGTTTTTCGTGAATGAAAACGGAGATGTTATCTCTGAATTCAGTTTTGCTGAAAACTATGCCGGCTTTCCGGGGATGGTCCATGGCGGCAACATTGTGGCAGTTCTTGACGAAACAGCAGGCAGAGCGCTTACCACCGACGACCCGAATATTTTTATGGTCACAAGCGAATTGAAAGTAAAGTACATCAAACCTGTGCCGACCGACACTCCCCTGGTTGTGATTGGAAAGTTAGTGAAAAAACGCGGAAGATTGGCGGTCGGACACAGTGAAATACAGACGAAAGATGGTGTTGTTCTGGCAACCTGCGAAGCATTTTTTGTAGAGGTTACCGAAGAATTAACCCAAGGAGGAGACCTGGAAGAATCCGGGTGGAAGGTGTATCCAGATGACTGAAAAAACAATGCAATACATTCGACCTGTTTCCCTGGAGGAAGCATTGCTCTTGAAACAAGAATATGGCGACAGGGCAAAATTTCTGCTTGGAGGCGATTTCCGACCCAGGTTGGAGGATAACCTGGAGTTATTGATCGACCTGCAAGATGCCGGGCTGGACGGGATTGAATGGAACGAAAACGGGATGCAAATTGGTGGGCTGGCTACGCTGAAATCTTTGGAGGAAAAC
The DNA here is from genome assembly GCA_964507335.1 of uncultured Anaerolineaceae bacterium. Lineage (GTDB taxonomy): Bacteria > Chloroflexota > Anaerolineae > Anaerolineales > Anaerolineaceae > Mesolinea. The sequence continues at coordinate 12,059 of CAZDPK010000003.1, forward strand.
CTTGAACTACTTGATTTCAGTGAAGCCCTCAGCAATGAGTATGGATTGAATGTACGCAATACCCTCAGCCTTAGCAACTTTTTGGCTCAAACAAACGGGCGTTCTCCAGTTTTATGTTGTTTGCTCGCGCTCAATGCCAAAGTTGTTTTGCTAAAGAGGGCAGAGGAAATTTTCCTGGCAACGTTTTTACAAGAAAAAATCCAGGATGATCACGTGATTGAAATTCGAATTCCCAATCCGACTAACCTTGCCTTTGAAAGCGTAGGCAGAAGCCCTAAAGATCTACCGATTGTGTGTGTTGCTGCAGCAAAATCAGCGGACGGAGCGATCCACGTTGCTGTTGGAGGCAGCGTCGAAGTAAAACCCGGATTCATAATGCAAAACTATGACGATGATGGGTTGACTGAGGTCAAAGCTGTTTTAGCAGACGCAGAAGATGAATGGGCTAGTGCAGAGTACCGGCAGGAGGTGGGGGCAGTGCTGCTTTCAAGAACCTTGCAAAAACTGCACCTTCAGACAGGATGCCAGGAGGCGAAATGAACTTAACCCTTTTCATTAATCAAAAGGAATACCAAGTTGATATCAGACCAGACGAGAAGCTGCTCGGTGTTCTGCGCCAGCTTGGCTTCCTGGGCGCAAAATCAGGCGGATGCGTAAAAGGCGAGTGCGGCGCTTGTACGGTTCTAATGGATGGTAATCCAATCAACAGCTGCATGTTTTTAGCCGTTCAAGCCCAAGGGCATAAAATCGAAACCATTGAATGCGCTGGTCAGCATCCTCAGCAGGGTTGGAAGAAGACCGACGGATATTCCATCCTGCAGCAGGCATTTATCGAAAGTGGTTCGGTACAGTGCGGTTACTGTACGCCAGCGATGATCCTTTCTGCCAAAGCCTTGCTGGATAAGAATCCTGACCCAACTGAAGCCGAGGTTCGTGATGCCTTATCTGGTGTGCTATGCCGATGTACTGCTTACGTGAAACCGGTTCAGGCTGTTTTAGCTGCGGCTGAAAGAATCCGTTCACTTGCGAGTTTTGATAGTGTCTCAACTGACATTTCAGCTTACGAACCCGAAATTTTCACACTGGATCAGCGTGAAGGTACTGTTACGATTGGCAAGTCGGAAATTAAAGTCGACGCTGCCAAATTGGTCCAGGGAAAACCAGCCTTCACTGCCGATTGGCAGCTACCTGACATGTTGTATGCCAAAGTTTTGGCTTCACCCTATGCCCACGCACGTATTAAAAGCATCGACGCCAGCCAGGCAAGAGCTCTGGAAGGCGTGGCAGCGGTGTTAACCTGGGAAGACCTTCCACGAGTGGTTCACTCTACGGCTGGTCAGTCAGACCCCATTCCAGGCCCGCTGGATATGTTCTCATTGGATAACAAAGTCCGTTTTGTTGGCGATCGTGTGGCTATGGTGGCTGCGGAAACCCTGGAGATCGCTGAAAAAGCGCTCAGTCTGATCAAGGTCGATTACGAAGAACTGCCTCCCATTATCGACGTACGTGAGGCGATGAAACCAGGATCGCCGGTGATTCACGATGAAATTGAATATGTCAATTTTGCTGATTCAGACCCAACCATAAACCTGGCAGCCAAGATCCGCATTGATATCAACAATGTTGATAAAGGATTTGCCGAAGCTGATCGGATTTTTGAAGAAGAATACTGGGTTCCCAAAGTTCAGCAAGCCCACATCGAACCCCATGTAACCCTGACCTGGTGGGATGAGGACGACCGTCTGGTGGTTCGCACCAGCACTCAGGTGCCCTTCCATGTGCGCCGCATGATCGCGCCGGTGATTGGCTTGCCAGTCAAACGCATACGGGTGATCAAACCACGTATTGGTGGTGGTTTTGGCAACAAACAGGAAGTCCTGGTCGAGGACGTAGCCGCCCATCTGACGATTGCGACTGGAAGACCGGTGCTCTACGAGATGACACGTGAAGAAGAATTTATTGCCTCCCGTTCCAGGCACCCAATGCACATTCGCATGAAGACGGGTGTGAAAAACGACGGCACCATGACAGCTAATGAAATGTATGCCCTTTCTGATACGGGCGCTTATGGCTGCCACGCTCTTACAGTGACCGGCAATACTGGTCAAAAATCTATGGGTCTGTACGTGGGTGACGGTGAGTATCGCCAGAAACCAAATATCCGTTTTTACGCAGACATCGTCTACACCAACACACCTCCTTCTGGTGCCTACCGGGGTTATGGTGTGCCGCAAGGTTATTGGCCTCTTGATCGTCATCTTGAGACAATAGCAAGGGAACTTGGACTGGACCCAATTGAGTTTCGCCTAAAAAATGCCTTAAGACCAGGTGAGTTCCAACCGTTCAGTACCGCTTGGAATGAAGGGCGCGAACCTGTACCCGAAATCGTGACTACGGTTGGGTTGGAAGAATGCGTCCGACAGGGTAAGGCTGCCATAGGTTGGGACGAAAAGTTCAAAAACGAAGCCTGGCATTTGGTTGCAGGTAAACCGCACTTGCGTCGTGGCATTGGTGTCGCGACGGTTATGCAAGGTACGGCAATCCCATACCTGGATATGGGTGGTGCACACATCAAGATCAACGATGACGGCAGCTTCAATTTGATGGTTGGCGCTACCGACCTTGGCACAGGCAGTGATACAGCCTTAGCACAAATTGCTGCAGAAGTGTTGGGCGTCAAGGTTGACGATATGATCGTTACCTCCTCTGACACAGACACAACGCCATTTGATGTCGGTGCTTATGCTTCGTCCACAACATACATCTCTGGAACTGCAGTCATGCGAGCAGCAGAAAAAGTTGCTGAGCAGGTGAAAGACCGGGCAGCTATCATTTTTGCTGACCGTGGATACGAATATGCCTCTCAAGACATCATCTTGCGCGATAACCATGCCCTTGCACCCAACGGAGAGCGTGTCAGCATGGCAGAAATCGCCTTGGATTCACTGCATTGGCGTAAGCAGGAGCAGATCATGGCGAGTGCTTCTTACGTTTCCCCAAATTCCCCACCTCCTTTTGCAGCACAGTTTGCAACAGTTTTGGTCGACATTGAAACAGGACAAGTTACGGTCGAGGATTTGATAATGGCGGTCGATTCCGGTGTGATCATCAACCCGATTTCGGCTTCCGGGCAGATTGAAGGCGGTATTGCCCAGGCGTTAGGTTATGGCGTATGCGAAGAGATGGTCTATGATGCCGACGGTCAGCCTCGGGAAAAAGACCTGGTTGATTATCACATTTTCAGAGCCGATGAAATGCCAAAAATCCGCTCACTTTTTGTACAAACCTACGAAGAGACCGGTCCTTTCGGTGCTAAAGCTGTGGCTGAGATTCCGCTTGATGGAGCTGCTCCGGCAATTGGTAATGCCGTGGTGGATGCCTGTGGGGCGAGCATTTTGGACAATCCTGTTACCCCTGAAAAGATTTGGCGAGCCTTAAATAAGAAATGAGCTGTTAATGGAAAAAGGAATATATCAGAAGAAATCGTCCGATCGAATTTACGTAACAGGTCACATCAACCCTGATACTGACTCCATTGCATCAGCGATTGGTTACGCCTGGCTGCTTAATGAACGAGATGGGGAACCGACAGTGGCAAGTCGGGCTGGTGCGATAAACATGCAAACTCTGTTCGTGCTAAAGACTCTCGCGATCGAACCGCCTGTGCTCCTTACCGATGCCAGCCCTCGCTTTGATTCGGTTATGCGGCGGTTGGATGTGGTTTCGCCAGAAAAATCACTTAATGAGGCCTGGACAATCCTCTCAAGAACCGGTGGCATTGCGCCGGTCGTAAACGACGATGGCACACCTTATGGCATGGTCACTGGCAGCAGCATGTTCGATTTCTTACGAAAAATTATTGGACCGCATCCCAAATTTCGAGATATGACCATCTCAGAGATGCTGGATATCCAGTGCCGGGAAGCTGCCACGCGCAATATTCCGAAATTCCAACCCCAGACCCGAATCAAAGATGTTATAAACCGTCTGCTTCGGCAGGAGTTCAACGAGTACTGGGTAGTGGATGAAAACAATCGTTATTTGGGCATAACCCGTCAGCGCGACATCGTCAACCCCCCACGAATCAAGGTAATTTTGGTCGATCATAACGAACCTCAGCAATCGATTGCCTCTTTGGAAGAGAGCGAATTGCTTGAAATCCTTGATCATCATCGGCTCGGTAACCAATCTACGCACAATCCAATTAAATTTACGGTAGATATTGTTGGCAGCACCTCAACCCTGGTATCTGAACAGATTTCTGAAGCTGGTTTGAGCGCGCCGCCAAATGTCGCCGGATTATTGCTGGCAGGCTTGCTTTCCGATACGCTTATCCTGTCCTCACCGACAACTACTGCACGAGACAAGGCCATTGCCAACGTACTTGCTCGCTGGGCGTTTGTTCCTGGTTCGCCTCTGGAAAACGAAAACATCCAGAGCTGGGGTGAAAGCATCATCCATGCTGGCGCTGGATTGTTAACGCAGGAGCCGGATGTGATCGTCAGGACGGATATGAAGGTCTACGAAAACGGCGGATTTAAGTTTGCAGTCGCCCAGGTTGAAACTACCGATTTGTACCAGATTGGTGAATATGTTGATCCATTAAGGAAGGCGTTGGTCGGTCTGAATAAGGAACAAGGGCTCGATTTTGCCGGTCTGATGGTAACTGATGTGGTTGAGGGTTCCAGTCGGTTGGTTTTTGTGGATGCCCCACCGGCTTTGGACGAATTACCTTACGAACCCCTGCCCGATGGAACGGTTTTAGCGGATGGCGTTGTTTCTCGCAAGAAGCAGTTGTTGCCGATCATTTTATCTTTACTTGAGGTGTAATGAAGGAACTATACGAAAAATTGTACGAAGCAACCAAGTCAGGACAACCAGTATGTCTGTGTATAGTAATTGAAACCAAGGGTGCCGTTCCGCGGCATGCAGGCAGCAAGATGCTGGTCTATCCGAATGGGCTGACATTTGGCTCAGTTGGTGGTGGGCAAGTTGAGAATGAGACTGTGGAAGCTGCTTTTCGAGCCTTGAAAACGGGCCAACCGGAGATTGTTCGTTACACGCTTGACCCGAAACAACAAAATGCAGTCGGAGTATGCGGCGGTGATGTGACGGTGTATGTAGAACCTCAGTCTGTCCGCCCGATTTTGTTGATCCTGGGTGCGGGTCATGTTGGACGTTCGATGGCGAAATTTGCCCAGCTGCTTGATTTCAGGGTGATTGTATCTGATGACCGGGCTGATCTTTGCACCAGTGAACAGATCCCTGGCGATGTCGAGTTTCTGCCAATCCCGATGCAAGAAATTCCAGCCTATGTTGACATCAATGAGCAGGTCTACATCGTGGGTGTCACCCGCGGTAGCGACGTAGATATTATAGGTTTGCCAGCAATTCTGCAGCACACACCGGCATACATCGGGCTGATTGGCTCGTTGAAGCGTTGGGGTACCACCAAAAAAGCCCTACTTGAGCAAGGTATCGCCAGGGAAAAAATCGAACTGATCAAATCACCAATTGGAATTGACATCGAAGCCGAAACACCGGATGAGATTGCTATCAGCATTTTGGCTGAGGTTATCCAGGCCCGGAATAGTTAATTTACCTCCAGGAGGCACCTATGTGGAAGAACTATCACATGCCAGAATCGGTTGAGCAGGTGATTGACCTGTTGAGCCGGGCAGGCAGCCAGACAAAGATCATCGCAGGAGGAACCGACCTGATGATCGAAATTCGGGATGGCAAATGGCCGGGCTTGGAGGATGTTATCGACATTACCAGAGTTCGTGGTCTTGACAGCATCTACCAGGATGAAGAGGGTTTGGTACATATCCAGGCCAATGTGACTCATAATGATGTTCTCAAGTCAGATTTGATTCGTGAAACAGGGTCGCCTCTTTACCAGGCTTGTTACCGGGTTTCATCACCGCAATTGCGCAATCGCGCAACTGTGGTTGGTAACCTGGTGACCGCTTCTCCAGCCAATGACACAATTACCCCCTTGATGGCAATGGATGCCAGCCTCGTGTTGGTCTCTGGCAGAGGAGAGAGACATGTACGATTGAACGAGTTTTACCTTGGTTTGCGAAAAAGTGTGAAACAACCTGATGAACTGGTTAGCGAGATTATCTTTCAACCGTTGGAAGCCACTCAAAAAGGCAGCTTCATCAAACAAGCACTGAGGAAAACCCAGGCAATTGCTACCTTGAATTGCTGCGTGCTGCTTGACATCCATGATGGCTTGATTGTGAATGCCGCTGTAACGATGGGTTCTGTGGCACCGACTGTCATCCATTCGATTGCAGCTGAAGAGTTCCTACATGGCAAAAGTTTGAGTGCAGAGACAGCCAGAAGAGCTTCTGAATTAGCAGCTCTCGATACAAGGACAATCAGCGATCTGCGAGGTGGTGCCGATTATCGCAAGTACATGATGCAGGTGATCGTTGAAGATGCCCTAAAGGAACTGATTGATAATCGACAGGATCTAAAAGTTCCTGAAAATCCTGTCACCTTGAGCCAGGGGGCAGGCTGGCAAGCCGTTCCAGATGGAACATGGGACCAGGAGCATATCTCGACTACCATCAATGGACAACCCATGCAATTTGGGGGAGAAATTAAGGGTACCCTTCTAAATTTCGTTCGGGAGCGTGTAGGTTATAGTGGACCAAAGCCTGGTTGTGAGGAAGGCGAGTGTGGAGCCTGCACAATGTACCTGGATGGCAAGGCTGTGGTCAGCTGCCTGGTGCCTGCTCCGAGAGCGCATATGGCGACTATCACAACCGTTGAGGGTCTGGCAGATGAAGGTCAACTTCACCCGGTTCAACAACAGTTTATCAAGCATGGTGCGGTGCAATGCGGCTACTGTACCCCTGGTTTTGTGATGGCAGCTGCAAAATTAATGGAAGAAAAACCTCATCCAACGGAAGAAGAAATCAAGGATGGGATCTCAGGCAACTTGTGTCGGTGTACTGGCTATTACAAAATTATTCAAGCAATCGAAGCAGCTTGCCAGGATGACGGAGGTGCGCAATGAACGAAGTCGGAAAATCAACCACCCGTATTGACGCTCTGGCAAAAGTGAGCGGAAAAGCAAAGTATCCGGGCGACTTCACTTTTGCAGATCAATTGACCATGAAAGTCTTGTTTTCAGAGCGGGCGCACGCACGAATTCTATCCATAGATAGTTCAGCAGCTGAAGCTTTGGACGGTGTTGTCCTTGTGCTTACAGCCCGGGATGTTCCTGTTAACGAGTATGGTCTGATCATGAATGACCAGCCTGTACTTTGCGGACCAGGCTCGAGCAAAGAAGGGTCAGATGTCGTCCGTTTTCACGGAGACCAGGTCGCATTGGTGATTGCAGAGAGCCCCGAAATTGCCACGAAGGCACTTTCCCTGATCAAAGTTGAGTACCAGGAGCTTCCCATCGTAAAAACATTGGGAGAGGCACTCAAAGAGGGCGCAACTATTTTGCACCCCGCACGAACTTCGAATATCTTCCACCACAACGTAGTCAGGTTAGGCAATGTAGAGGAGGCTTTCAAATCTTGTGATTTGATCATCGAGGGCGAGTATCAGACACCTATCCAGGAGCATGCTTATCTTCAGCCTGAAGCCGGAATAGCCTATCTCGATGAAGAAGAAAGGATTACTGTCGTGGTTGGCGGGCAATGGACCCACGAAGATCAGGAGCAGATTGCGCATTCACTTGCGCTGCCGCTTGAGAAGATCAGGGTCATTTATCCGGCAATAGGCGGTGCATTCGGCGGCAGAGAAGACATGTCCATCCAAATTATTCTAGGATTGGCTGTACTGCGATTGCATGAAAAAGGCATTGACCGACCAGTGAAAATTGTCTGGTCACGGGAAGAATCAATGTTGGGGCATGCCAAGCGTCATGCCTATACAATGAAAGCCAAGTGGGGAGCTACGAATGATGGCAAGATCCTGGCTGCTCAGTGTGAGATCTGGGCGAATGGCGGGGCTTATGCTTATACCTCTACCAAGGTGCTGGGGAATGCCACGCTTTTGGCAAGTGGACCTTACGAGATTCCAAACATAGCGACTGATGCTTATGCAGTTTATACCAACGATATTCCTGGCGGAGCTTTCCGTGGTTTTGGTGGTCCACAGGCAGCTTTTATGGCTGAGATGCAGATGGATAAGCTGGCAGATGCCTTGAAGATGGACCCAGTTGAACTGCGGATGCGCAATCTTTTCAAAGAAGGCTCCATCATCTCTATGGGTTCGGTTATTCCCGAAGGAGTAACAATCCGCCAGGTGACCGAGCGCTGCGCACTGGAAGCAGGTTGGAAGAAGACAGAAACAGGGTGGCAAAGACCGCTTGTACCTGCATCAGACAATCCGGACATCAAGTCGGCCTGGAGTTTGGTCTGCGGATTTAAGAATGTTGGCTTTTCCTACGGTGCCCCTGAAAACTGTGGGGCGACCATTGTGTTGGAAGGCGACCAGGAGATCGAAATTGCCAGGCTCTACCATGCTGGCGCAGAGGTGGGGCAGGGTTCTCACACGATTTTCGCTCAAATTGCTGCTGAGGCTTTGGGGCTTTCGTTGGCTAAGATTCAAACTTTTTACTCAGACACGGCTACATCTCTCAATGCCGGCAGTGTATCTGCATCACGCATGACACATATGGGTGGCAATTCCATTATTGGAGCTGCGAAACTAGCTTTGGAGAAATGGGCTGAAGGCAATCGACCAGCGATTGGTTCACATGTTTATCGACCGCCGAAGACGACCCCGATGGATCAGGTGGATGGGCATTGTTACCCGAACTTTACCTATGGTTACGTTGCCCAGGCTTTCCTGGTTGATGTCGATACTCGCAGCGGGAATGTTCAGCTCCGAGAGGTGATCAGCGTGGATGACGTAGGTAAGGCGATCAACCCGCAATTGGTGGAAGGACAAATAGAAGGCGCTGTTGTTCAGGCTGCTGGTTATTCTCTTATGGAGAATTGGAAAAAGAAAGATACCAAAGCCTTGACGGATCGCCTTTCAAGATATCTCATTCCAACGGTGAAAGACATTCCTTTAAAAACGCGGAGTGTGATAATGGAGTTAGCAGATCCCATCGGTCCTTATGGTGCCAGAGGTGTGGGCGAGATGCCCTATCTGCCTTTTGCAGCTGGTGTGCTGGAGGCTGTCTACCAGGCTATAGGCGTGCGGTTCGATCGTTTCCCGCTCACCGATGAGACCGTTTTGCGTGGTTTAGGAAAATTGCCTGCGCAAGATGTCGGTTTCTGGGATTACGAGTAAGGAATTGAAAGAACATCAAGTCGCCGGGGTTATCCTGGCTGCAGGTCAGGCGAGCCGTTTTGGCAAAATCAAACAGCTCTTGCCATGGCGAGACAAGAATTTGATCAATACCGTTGTTGAAACTGCCTTGTTGGCGGGTCTTAACCCAATCATAGTTGTCTTGGGTGCTGATGCCGAGGAAATTCGAGCGACTATCAATGAAGATATTGTTCAAGTGATCATCAATCCGGATTGGGACAAAGGGCAAAGCACCTCTCTTAGGGCTGGCATTTCTGTAATGCCACAATCTGTTGATGGGATCGTCTTTTTGCTCTGTGACCAGCCTCATCAATCCGTGAATTTGGTAAGTGCTGTTGTTGAAAAAGGCTTGAGAAGTGGAAAAGTAGTTACACCGATCATTGATGACCGGCGGGCAAATCCGGTTTACTTTCCAGCCTTTTGTATTCCTTTGTTCGAGAAACTGGAAGGGGATGCTGGCGGAAGGCAGATTATTTCGGATTGTCCGAATACCACGATGCTCTGGTTGGATGCCTGGATGGCGAAGGATATCGATACACCGGAGGATTACCGAGAACTTCGCGAGCATTTTGGATTGTGAGTAGGTCAACCTGATCTTTTCACTCAGAATGAGCTTAAGAATTTTCTTGAATTGGTTGCTTTGATTCTTCGTGATGCAAGCTCAGGATGACAGATCGAAAAACACTGTACCACCGAAGGTAGGTACGCAAATTGCACGCTAAAGTATAATAGAACCAACTTGGAAAACTAAGCGCCTGACCTGCCAACGCAGGTGACGAGGTGGGAGGTTTCTTCCTGCGAGGGAAGACTAACCATGGCAACATGGAAAAATCGATAGATCGGCGGATGCCTCCAGGGTAATACCCTTTTTCCATGATACAAAAGGAAAATTTGAGGAGCACTTATGTGTGGAATTGTTGCTTACATTGGCGGGCAGGATGCCACGCCAATAGTCGTTGAGGGTTTGCGTAAGCTTGAATACCGCGGCTATGACTCTGCCGGCATTGCGATTCTTGAGGATGGAAAAATTGAGATCCGAAGGGTGGCAGGCAAGGTCGAGTATTTGGAAAAACTGGTTAAAAAAAGTCCGGTCCAGGGATCCACTGGTATTGGTCACACCCGTTGGGCTACGCATGGCGCGCCCAGTGAGCTTAACGCTCATCCTCACCTTGGTATGGCAGGCAGGATTGTCATCGTCCATAACGGGATTGTTGAGAATTACCTCTCGTTAAAAGAAGAATTGATAGCTGAAGGGGTGGACTTCAAGTCTGAAACGGATACCGAAACCATTGCCCACCTGATAGAAATTTTTTACAACGACACCGGAGATCTTGCCAGCGCTGTCCAAAAAACGCTCAAAATGATCAAAGGCGCCCATGGTCTGGTTGTTATGTCAACTGTTGAGCCCGAAAAGTTGATCACTGCCCGATTGGGCAATGCCGGTGGTGTGGCTATCGGCGTTGGCGATAATGAGATGTATATTGCCAGCGATATTCCCGCTATCATGAGTCACACCCGCAAGATCGTCTTCCTGGAATCCGGACAGTTTGCGATTGTCAGACGTGATGGCTTTGCTATCCAGGACCTGGAGGGAAACCCAGTTAAGGCTGAGATTCAGAACATCCCCTGGGATCCGATTGCTGCAGAAAAGGGAAAATACCGACATTTCATGCAGAAAGAAATCCATGAACAGGTCCGATCCCTGTCTGATACGCTTAGCGGCAGAGTTGATTATGAAAATTACCGAATCGTGCTTCCAAGTCTGAATTTGACAGAAGAAAAAGCCATGAAGATCAAAAAGATTTTCATTACCGCTTGTGGCACAGCTGCGTACGCAGGGATGGTTGGAAAGTACCTGATTGAGCACATTGCCCGTATTCCGGTCGAGTTGATGGTTGCCTCCGAATTTCGCTATTGTGACCCCATTTTGGAATCTGGAACGGTTGTTTTGGCAATATCTCAGTCAGGTGAGACAGCTGACACATTGGCGGCAATGGAGGAAGCACACAAAAAAGGGGCAGAATTATGGTCGATTGTTAATGCCATTGGATCTCAGGCTATGCGCGTAGCCGATGGATGTATCTCCATGCAGGTAGGACCTGAGATTGGTGTAGCTTCGACCAAAGCGTTTACCGCCCCAATCCTCGATCTATACATGATCGCTGTTTACCTGGCAGATCTGCGCGGTACGATTGACCAGCAAAGACGACTGGAGCTGGTCAAAGATTTATTGACAGTTCCGTCGCTGGTCGAATTGGCACTGGATCAAGAAAAGAAGATTAAGGAGATAGCTAACCGTTACAAAGATATCAAAGGAGCATTGTACATTGGGCGGGGAGTGAACATGCCGATTGCCTATGAAGGCGCTTTGAAGTTGAAAGAGATTTCCTATATTCATGCTGAAGGTTACCCAGCTGGTGAAATGAAACACGGACCCATTGCCCTGGTGGATGAAAACCTTCCGGTCATCGTCATTGCAACTCAGGATCCTTGGTATGACAAAATGATCAGTCAGATTGAACAGGCAAAAGCACGCAGTGGCAAGGTTTTGGCGGTGGCAACCGAAGGTGACGAGCTGATTCCAACGATTGCCGATGATATCTTCTGGATTCCCAAGTCTCCCTGGCTTTTGAGCCCGGCTGTGACGATTATCCCGCTTCAACTGTTCGCTTATCATATCGCGGCTATTCACGGACTGGATGTGGACCAGCCAAGAAACCTGGCGAAGTCAGTCACGGTGGAGTAAATTTTTTATTCTGAACGTTGCTTATCTGTCGATTTGACCGGAGTGAAGTATCTTGCCTCCAATATGTTGAGATGCTTCACTTCAATTAGCGTGGCAAAAAATTTATATTGCATACATTAACAGGCTTCTAACTTGAAAAATGACGGCTCTCACCGTAGAATAAACCCCAACAAATACAAGCAGGAGAAAACATTGATAACTAAAGAACAAGTACTGAACGCCCTGAGCCATGTTATGGATCCGGATTTACACCGTGACCTGGTGAGCTTAAACATGATAAAGGATATCAATATTCAAGATGAGAAAGTCAGTTTCTCCATTGAATTAACCACACCCAGTTGTCCCTTAAAGTCAAAAATTGAAGCAGACGCACGTAGAGCAGTTCTGACCATGACTGATGCAAAAGAAGTTGACATCAACATGACTTCAAAAGTGAGCCAATCTAAAACTTTGGATCTTTCCGGCAATTGTTTCAAGCATGTCATCGCCGTTGGTTCTGGCAAAGGCGGCGTCGGAAAAAGCACGGTTTCGTTAAACATTGCATTAGCTCTTGTCAGAGATGGTGCCAAGGTAGGCTTGCTCGATGCAGATATTTATGGACCCAATATCCCACGAATGCTTGGACTCGACAGGCTTCCAGAGTCAAATGATGGGAAAAAGGTCAAGCCGGCGGAAGTCTTCGGACTTAAGGTCGTTTCAATCGGTTTCCTTGTACAGTCTGGTCAACCACTAATTTGGCGGGGACCAATGCTCCATTCAGCTATCCAGCAATTCATCACCGATTTTGACTGGGGAGATCTTGACTACCTGGTGGTCGATCTGCCGCCAGGAACAGGCGATGTTCAGTTATCTTTGACTCAATCGATGCCCATTAGTGGCGCTGTGATCGTGACCACTCCGCAACAAGTTGCGGTTGATGACGCCTGGCGGGCAGTCAACATGTTTGAAAAGTTGGAGACGCCCCTGTTCGGAATTGTGGAAAACATGGCTTTTCTCGAAATGCCCGATGGCAGCCATCAGTACATTTTTGGTGAAAAAGGTGGAGAGCATTTGGCAAACCAGGTTGGTGCACGCTTTTTGGGCAGAATCCAGCTTGATCCGAAAATTGGGATTGGTGGAGATATCGGCAGCCCGATAGTGATGCAGGAACCGCTTAGTCCAGCTGGAGAAGCATTGGTCTCGATCGCCCGAAACATTGCAGCGGAGGCGAGCAAAGAGGCTTACCGGAAGAATCAAGCAGGATGATATAATAATTGATTATGTCTGAACAAAAACTCATTGGAGTGCAATTTAAGCCTGTGGGAAAGTCTTACCATTTCCTCTTACCAGAGGAGATAGACATCCAACCAGGCGAATATGTCATTGTGAACACTGCACGTGGTAAACAGATCGGAAAAGTTACAAGCTCAGAGATCAAAACCCCAGAACACGATCAGGATGTTCAAATTGTCGAACGCAAGGCAACCCCACGAGACCTGATTCTCAGGGACATGATCAAAGAAAAAGAAACTGAAGCCGTAGAGAAGACACGTGAGTTCCTGAGAAAGCCGGAATATGATGGCGTCAAAGCACTGGATGCTGAATACTCTTTTGATTCTACGCGATTAACGCTCTTTCTTACCTATGAAGACGTCCCGAATTTTAATATGCGCACCTTCATCCGCGAAGCTGCACCGATGTTTCCGGATACCAGACTGGAGATCCGCCAGGTGGGTCCCAGGGATATGGCAAAAGAGGTCTCTGGTTTAGGCGCCTGTGGTATCGAAAAACGCTGCTGCTCACGTTTCCTGACTGAGTTCAGTTCGATTTCGATTCGAATGGCAAAATCTCAAAACGTTTCCTTGACCCCGTCCGAAATTACAGGAATTTGCGGTCGTCTACGTTGCTGCCTGGCCTACGAACATGATGTTTACGAGGAAGCACGCAAACTTCTTCCAAAGGTAAAGAAGACCATTCAAACACCTTTGGGTGAGGGTAAGGTTAATCAGGTTCTGCCGATGAGCGATTCTGTACTTGTTTATATCCCTGATGTGGGTGTTCGAGAAATCACGCGAGCTGAGCTGGAATCGGGCAAAATGGAAGAGAAGAAGCCGGTCTCTCGAACAAGTGAGTCTGAAGGCTCGTCTTTTAGTGATGATATTGAAATGGTGCGTTTTGACAACATCGGTCGCTCACCAAGAAGTGAAGAGCGAAATTCAGGATTCAAAAGAGACAAGTCGAGAACAGCCAAAGAACGATCTCCTCAAGTCCAAACCAAAGATCAATCAACGGTTACAGCTGACAACGAAAATGCAAATCCCGAATCTCAAAAGAACAAAAGCTCAAATCGCTCAAATTCACGGCGCAACCGAAGAGGACCAAGAAACAACAAAAGAGTGAAAGAACATGGTAATACAAACAATCCATCCAGTTAAATTTGTTGACTGGGCCGAGACCATGAATATCCTGGTCGTCCTTGCTCATCCGGATGACCCGGAATTTTTTATGGGCGGAACGATTGCCATGTGGAGCAAGCTGGGACATAAAATCAGTTATCTGCTGCTAACAAAAGGCGAGAGGGGTGTGAGCGAGCAATATCCTGAAGGTGAACAACTTAAAGCTGTACGCAAAATTGAGCAGCGTAATGCAGCGCACGTTTTAGGGGTGGATGTGGTTGATTTCCTCGAGCATCCCGACGGAATGCTGGAAGTCAACCTTCAGAATCGCCGCCAGCTGGTAGCTGAAATTCGCAAGAGACAGCCTGACATCGTGGTGAGCAGCGACCCACAGACCTTTTTTCACACTCATTACATCAACCATCCTGATCATCGAGCTGCGGGTTTATTGACCATGGAAGCTGTGTTCCCGGCAGCAGGTAACCCCGGCTTTTTCCCTGAACAAATTGAACAAGGTCTGAAACCCACTCAAATCAGGGAATTATGGATGAGTCTTACGGTGGATCCAAATCTTACACTGGATGTTTCAGAGTACTGGCAAATACGTCTGGAAGCACTTAAAAAACACGTTTCTCAAATTGGCGATCCGGAATCTTTCGTTCAAAAATGGAATCAACGGCGCCAAGAAGCAACCGAGAGCGATAGCGACTATTATGAACATTTCAGACGTGTTATCTTGAGAGTCTGATGAACCTAATCGAGTTGGCTGAAAGCCATTTTCCCCAAACACAGGCTGACAGGCGACATCTCCATCGCAATCCTGAGCTTGCATTTGAGGAATTCAAAACCGCTGAATTTGTCTCCTCCAGGCTGCAAGAACTTGGATTTACAGTAAAAAGCGGCATTGCGGGAACGGGATTGGTTGCCAGCTTTGATACTGGAAAAGCCGGACCGTCTGTTCTTTTCCGATTCGACATGGACGCATTACCAGTGCACGAAGAAAATGAAGTCGATTACTGCTCACAAGTAACTGGAAAGATGCACGCTTGTGGTCACGATGGACATGTTGCTGTTGGTCTGACAATTGGATGGATGATCAGCCAGATTCAGGATCAATTGACCGGTTCTTGTCACCTCCTGTTTCAGCCGGCTGAAGAGATTGGTCAGGGTGCAGTGCAAATGGTGAAGGAAGGCATACTCAACGAGATCAAACCCGATTACGTTTTGGGTGTGCATCTTTGGAATGAAAAACCATTTGGCTGGTTGGGAATCACTGACGGAGCTTTTATGGCTGCCTCAGGGACGTTTGAAATCAATGTGATCGGCAAAGGTGGTCATGGCGGGCAGCCGCAAAACTGTATTGATCCAATTGTAGCCTCCGCTCAAGTCATCAATCAGATCCAGACCATCATATCGCGCAACATTAACCCATTTGATTCAGCTGTGATCAGCGTCTGCAGCATTCACGGTGGAACCAGTTTCAATGTTATTCCTTCGAGAGTGGTCATGACCGGAACGATCCGTTACCTGACAGAAGGTACTTATGCGATCGTTAAGGACAGGCTGGAAGATATCTGTGACGATACTGCCAAAACAATGGGCTGCCAGATTGAACTCAATCTCGAGACCCTCATTAACGCTACCTGTAATGATCCAGATGTCGCCAAGGTCGCCAGAGATGCCGTGTCCAAATTAGGAAGGCAAACTCAGGTGGATTCAACCTATCAAACCATGCTGTCTGAAGATGTGGGTGTATTCCTGGAGCAAGTTCCCGGTTGTTTTGTGTTGGTCGGCGCTGGTGAAAGTCCATATGGCAGCCCCTACCCGCATCACCATCCACGTTTCAATTTTGATGAACGGGCTATGTCGTTTTCGGCAGCTTTACTTTTACAAACTTGTCTGGATTTGGCAAGGTAAAATTACTCCATGAGTGACGAGACCGAAAAGTTTCCAATTTCTTCCCATCTTGAAGAATTAAGACAGACATTGCTCTGGTCCCTGTTGGGGCTGATTGCCGGAGTGATTGTTGCAGTGTTCTTTGTCAATCCTATCCTGAATTTTCTGACCCAACCGATTGGCGGTCTTCAAAACTTACAAGCAATTGAAGTGACTGAGACCATGTCTGTCTATATGCGAGTCGCCTTGTTGGGTGGTTTGATCATCGCGCTGCCATGGATCATTTTTCAAGCACTGCGGTTTGTGGGCAAAGGACTGAAACCGTCAGAACGAAAGGGTATTTACATCGCACTTCCATTTGCGGTTTTACTGTTTCTAACTGGTGTCGGGTTTGCTTTCTACGTTATGCTGCCGGCATCGCTTGGATTCTTCCAGGAGATTCTGGATGTCACCACCAGTATCCGTTTAAAATCCTATATTGGTTTTACAACCAACATTTTGTTTTGGATTGGAGTCAGTTTTCAGTTGCCTTTGGTATTTTTTGTGTTAACAAAAATTGGGATCGTGAATCCAAAGTTACTGATCAAAGGCTGGCGGGTGGCAATTGTGGTCATCGCGATTTTGGCAGCTGTAATTACACCGACGGGCGATCCGATCAATATGTTAATTTTCATGTTACCGCTTTTTGTATTATATTTGTTAAGCATTTTACTCTCCGCTTTAGCCAGTAAACCGGCAAAAACGGAGCAATAAGGAGTTGATATGGGTAGTTTGCAACCACTTGAGATACTGTTAATCGTTGGGATTTTGCTGTTGATTTTTGGAGTTGGAAGGATTTCAAAAATTGGTGGAGAGCTTGGTTCAGGCATTAAAGCCTTCAAAGATGGCTTGAGTGGCAAAAACCAATCGGATAAACCAGAAGAAGAAGTAAAAGACAGCGAAGAAAAACCGCAGGACTAAGCAATGGAATTTCTGAATTTAGGCTGGTTGGAAATAGCCTTAATTTTAGTAATGGCGTTTATCGTTCTCGGTCCAGGAAAGATGGTGAAAACTGGTCGCGATCTGGGCAGTTGGATTCGGAAAATGAGCCGTGACCAACTATTCAGAGATGTCATCCAGACAACCGACGAGATTCGCCGTTACCCCCGCAAGATCTTTGATGAGAGCCTGCTGGATCTACCACCGCACATCAAACAACAAGAACAAGAAGCGTCCGAGTTGGAGAACCACCCGGACGCCTCAGCTCATCAGCAAGAAATTAACGCGGTAGATACGTCTTCATCAACCCACTCCCAACTTCCTTAAGTTAATCATCATTGTCTCAAAAGCATTGTCAATATCCTCTGCTGGCTTACTTGAGCTGGCGGGTACCAGGCTTTCATAGATCGCCAGAAGCTGGCTCTTGGTGAAGGTGTGTGCGATATCAAACATGCTAAGAGGGTTGACCATAAGTTCGGGCAGCCTGCGCATGAACTGCTGTTTCACGATCGATGGCAATTTTGCCTTCTGGATCAATCTTTGTATACGCTCAATAGGGCTGTTTTCGTATCGGTAGAGCATAATCCCATCCAGAACGATCTCCAATTTTGAGGTGTTGGGGGAGAATAAAGCTTCCACACTAAGAGTCTTCAGTTTACTGTTATAGTGGCTTTGGACTGGCGTTGGTTTTCCATCCAAATAAGCGCTGAGATTGGTGGGTTCACTCACGTTATGGATGTCAAATTGCCAGGTTCTACCTTCGGGCAGCCGATTGACAAAGTTACCTCTTGATGCTTCTTTTGTAAGATGCAGTGAACCCTGGTCAAATGTATGGGTGATCAATGTATTGCAAAACTCACCATCCAGATAAGCCTGACTTTCGCCGTTGTCTTCATAAAGATCGAATTCACCGGCTAAACCGGCATACACTTTAACCTTGAAACTCGCGGGCAGGTTAACACCGTTGGCGACTGGATCTGCATTGAGAGGTATGATAGCTCCATCGCGAACAAATACGGGGATGTCACCCTGCTCGCAATACAAGCTGTACCAGAAACCACCCTGATAAGTTTCGTTTGTGAAAAAGTTGGTCCAGTTGCCTTCGGGAAGCCAGACAGTTTTTCGGGCAAAACCGGTCATCAGATCGGTGGGGCTGGTGACAGGCGCTACCAAGATAGTCTGACTGAAGGTGTATTGACGCGGGCAAGTGTAGGCTTCCTCTTTTTCCGACCAGGAATAGTACATCGGCAGGACCAGGGGTTCCCCTGTCCGGGCATTTCGTTCGTTGGCAGTGTAGATGAAGGGTATCAGTTGATGCCGCAGTTGCATCGCAAAACGGGTGTGCTGGAATATATCCAAACCACAACTCCAGGGAAGACGGTCTATAAACTCATTGTTCGTCGAATGCAGCCTGAAGATTGGGCTGAACACGCCATACTGTACCCAACGCATGTAAAGTTCTGGATCTTCAACCCCTTCGCAATGCCCGCCAATATCGTGGCTCCACCAGCCATAGGCGACGTTCGAAGCGGTTGCTGTCATTTCGGGTTGAAAGGCGAGAGTGGACCAGTCGACAACAGTATCACCTGAAAAGCCGATCGGATAACGTTGTCCACCTAACCCAGGCCAACGAGAGAAGATAAATGGGCGTTTTTCGGTTGTTTTACCTTGATCGTAGAAATGGAGGTGGTTGAGCCAGAAGAGTGGGTCCAAACCAGCAATTTTCGAGCGGCTACCTTGCTGCCAATCCAACCACCAGAAATCGACACCCTGCTCTTCGAGAGGGTGGTGGAGGACTTCAAAGTAAGCCTGGGCGAACTGAGGATCTGCAATTTCAAAGGGAATGGGTTGTCCTGAAGCAGGGTCGACCCCCATGCGCGTAGCCATTTCCGAGTACTGGTCTTCATGATTGTGGATACCTTCGGCAGGGTGAAGGTTTAGGGCGGTTACGAGATTTTTTTTGTGAAGATCGGCGATAAACCCCTCTGGATCGGAAAAAAGCTCCCGGTTCCAGGAATAACCGGTCCAGCCTGAAGAATCGTTGCCAGTTTTTGTTTTGTGCCAGTCCATATCAACAATACAGACAGACAGGGGAACTTGTTGAGACTGGAATTCATCCATTAGTTTGATCAACTCATCCGAAGAATACGCCCAATATCGGCTCCACCAATTGCCTAATGCCCAACGTGGAAGGAGGTTGGGTTTACCTGAGACCAGTTGGTGATCCTGGATGGCTGCCAGGTAGTCTTGCGCGTAGCCATAAAAATACAGGTCCTTGTAAGCAATAGATTTTTCCCTTGGTTGCGGCCAAAGGTCTTTATCGAGCATTAGGGTTTTGCTGTCGTCTACTATTGCCCATCCAGAGCGCGAAACGAGTCCATCTCCAAGTGGAACTGGTCCGCGGGTGCTGTCAAGCGTACGGATAGTTCCACCCAGATTACTGTGATCCGTATCACCATAACGCCATTTTTGACCACTCTTCTTTATCTCGATCCAGAGATCTCGCCAATGAAAGCGGTTGTTTTCATAGAAATGCAGGACAAGTTCATCTGTCTCGATTTTCAGCCAACCGTCCGACCGGCTGACACAGAAATTTGGGACAGGTTGTTGACGATTCCAGTAAGTCAGACTGGCACGGTCATCAAAAAGACCCTCGGGGTCTAATTCCATTCGGATCAAACGACTGGTGAGGATCGTGAAACGAGCCTGATTGGAAAGAACGATTGCCGTGGGTGAGGCAAGAGGCGTCAAAATAGGTGTAATTTTGCTCATGACAATTCCTTTGAATAGAGGTATAGAGATTTTACCGGAACATCAGAAAAATATCGACAATGTTCATCCGGATTACCTCAATAATCGCCTATTAATTGAATTCTCGATTAGAATCAGACAAAATCTCTTAAGGGAAGGTTTATGGAACACTCTGAACTTCAATCCCCCAAAAAACAACCCAGTAAATTAAGAAACCTGTTTGCCCTGGCATCCGGCTATTTTGTCGATCAGGGTGAAGCACAGGCGATGTCAATTTTCAGCCCGGTATTAAGACAGATCTGGAGTCTCAGCGTCGGGAATCTCTCCTGGATTACTTTTATACGAAGTCTGCTCCAGGCACTCAGTTCCCCATTTTGGGGTTATCTGGCGGACAAGTATTCACGAAAAAAGGTGCTCTTCTGGGGTACCGGGTTTTGGGGAATCTGGACGATTATTGTGGGACTTACCCAAAATTTCAACCAGCTGCTTCTCGTCCGCGTCATTTCAGGCATCGGTCTCGGCTGCTTGATGCCGGCGACATTCTCAATTATGGCTGATACCTTTGCCCCCAAGATTCGTGGCCGAATGCTTGGTTACCTGGAAGGGGTAGGAGTGCTTGGCATCATCATTTTTACCTTAGGATTAGGGCGGCTGGCTACTCCAGAGCTCTGGCGTTGGGGTTTTATTATCCTGGGTATCGCAAGCATCCTGTCAGGTATTACGATTTTGATATTCGTCAATGAGCCTGTACGCGGATCGTCCGAGCCGGAGATGAAAGATAAGCTCACCTATGAACAGGCACAACGATACAAGGTTCAATTTGAGGATCTAAGAAAAGTCTTAAGCATTCCCACCATTCGTGTCGCAATTTTGCAAGGACTGGCAGGCTCCATGCCCTGGGTGATCATGGGCGCTTTCCTGATCTTGTGGTTGGTAGAAGAGCGAGGGCTGTCAACGCAACAAGCACCACTTGTTTTTGGTATCATGTTGATCGGCACAGCCATAAGCAATGTTCTGGGGGGCTACCTTGGCGATTGGGCTAACCAGAAAAACCCGAAATATGGACGTACGATCATCGGTCAACTTTCGGTCATATTTGGAATTCCGTTAACAATCATCCTGATCAGAGGCACTGACAACTGGAGCATCGTTCAGTTAACGGCTTTCTGTTTTTTCATAGGCTTGCTGATCAGTTGGCCTGGTAAAGGTGCCAAAGAGCCAATGATGGCGGCTGTGGTTCCTCCTGAACTGCGTTCAACTGCTTTTGCGATGACCACCTTTGTCGAAAATGGTTTTGCGGCGATCGTTGCCCTGATTTTCGGGCTCATTGCAGATCGGATCGATTTGCCAACAGCAATTTTCTGGACAGTACCAATCCCGTGGATTTTTTGCGCGATCCTCTTCTCAGGTTTTTACTTTACTTACCCGAAAGACCATGAGAAACAGCGGCTTCTGTTGGAAGAGCGTGCCCTGGAATTAGGGATTAAGAACGGAGATTAATTTATTATCTGACAGTAACGGTGGAGTGTGCGCTTTTTTGCATTCCACCGTTTAGATGAAGATGAAACACAGGTTAGATATTTGTTGTTATTAAAGAAACCTCTCAAGCAAGTGCTCATCACTCGGTGTAAAAAAAGATTTGTATAGGAAGAAAAATAAAAGAAACTCCTCATTTGAAGAGTTTCTTTGAGCGGGAGCGACGGGATTTGAACCCGCGGTCTCGGCCTTGACAGGGCCGCATGTTTGACCACTACACCACGCCCCCACAGAACAAGAAGTTTATCACGCCGGTTTTGATACGTCAAGGAAAAATCGTACAAAATCCCGAATTTCTTTAGACAATTTTAATGTGTTGCTGAATTGAATAGACAGCAAATGACGATTTGTTCAATAAGACCGACGTTTCTAAAAGCCAGAAGATTTGTTCAGAAAATGGAAAAAAAGAACGGCAGATCAATGACTTGCCGTTCTATAACCTGAGCTATGTCTTAAATTGCTCCAGCTACGTCCTCTGCTGCGTCTTTCACTTCATCTACAACATCTTCTGTCCCAGTCTTTGCTGTGTGGACAAGTTTCTGGGCTTTATCTTTTGTTACTTTCGCGACTTCATCAGCCTTTCGGATTGCATCCTGGTAGGCTACTTCTGCGCGTCGTTTGGTTTCTTCGTAGGATTCCGCACTTTTGTCTTTCAGTTCAATTGCTTTCTCTTTGATGACCTGGCGGGTTTCTTCGCCGGTCTGGGGAGCTAAAAGCAAAGAGGCAATGGCGCCAGCAAGTGCGCCTACGGTAAAACCCATTACAAATGATCCAAAGTTACTTTCGTCTGACATTTTTTCTCCTATTGTCTATTAATTACTTTTTGAAACGAAACATTTCGGCAATTTTCTTAACACTTGCCAGAGATTCGTTGAGTTTGATAACTGGTTCTGTGAGGTTATCGCTCATGAACCTAACGGTCCCTTTCAACGTGTTGACGGTATCGCTGGTTGAGTGAATGATCGGCCTGATTTCATTCTTGAGCAAATTAGTCAAGTCTGCCAATTGAACGATTAACACAACCAGGGCAACACCAATGATAAACATCATCAAAGCCATCAGGATGATGAAAATATCCCTAACTATCGAAACGGTACCCGCATCCGAGAAAGCCAAAAGCACGATCCCGGCGATGATAGCTAACAGAACAATTACAACAATCACAATTGCGATCGTGGCTTTCTTGTCGTCTGTCTTAGGAGTTCCTTCCAATTCGGATGGTGCGGTTGTTGTCAAATTTTTCTGGGTCGGTTCTTCAGTCATGTTAACCTCAATAATAATTATATACCAGTATAACTGGCAATTATTATCAATGTATAAACACTAAAGCTCGTCAATTTGAATTTCTGCTTCGTCAGTTTCGAATAATTCTTGCTCAGGGATCAGAGTGATATCACCAAAATTGACACCTTGCTCAGTAGTGACAAGCCTCTGTTTCACTAATTCCAGGATCGCCAAGAAGACAACGATTGCTTGCAGGCGGTCATGGCTTCCACCCATGATCTCTGAAAAGCTGGCTTTTTGGTCAGCACGCAGGATGTGAAGAATTTCCTCCACCTTTTTTTTGAGGGTAATTTTTGGAATACTGATAAGTGCGCCATTTTGCAGCACTGGCTGCTGGCTGGCAAGGTTTTCAAGTGCAAGAATCAGATCGTCAATGCTTACACCGCTTAAATCAAGCTGGACATTGACAGGATAAGTACGCGGGATATGCAAATGACTGCGCATATCTTGATTCATACGTTTGGTCAGCCATTCGGTCGTCTTTTTGATCTCCCGGTAGATGATCAGTTGCCTGGCAAGCGTTTCGCCGAGATCTTCTTCTTCCTCGCTCCTTACTGGAGGTCTGGGTAAAAGGGCTTCTGATTTTATCTGGACCAGCTTGGCAGCAATGATCACAAATTCTGAAAGATAATCTGGTTCAGCATTGCTGTTTTCTTCAATAAATGCCAAAAATTGGTCGGTTACCTGGGCGAGCGCGAGTTTGCTGATATCCAGTTCAGCCTTCTGGATCAGATCCAGCAACAAATCCAGCGGTCCTGAATAGACCTCAGTATTGATCTCATAAGAATCGGATTGGTGCAACCATAGTTTTGCCATACGCCAATTATAGCCGAGCCGAGGTAAAGTTTGGGTCTATTGCTAGTATACTTACTTCATTATTGAGGTTGCGATGGCGAAATTTGTGTGCGTTGATTGTGGTCAGGATTATCCGGCAGAGGGTCTGCCTTATGTTTGCCCATATTGTGGAGGCATCTTTACGCTTACTGAACTAACTTACGATCCAAAGAAAAAAAATACGTTTCCAGGACTTTGGGCTTACAAAAATTTGATGGGAGTCAGTCAAAACCCAGTATGTTACCTCGGAGAAGGCCAGACTTCCCTGGTAGAACGGCAGCACAATGGCATCAGATTTTTTGCAAAATTGGAAAGCCTTAACCCCAGTGGATCCTTTAAAGACCGCAATTCTGCAATTGTGTCGAGCAGTTTGATTATCAGAGGAATTCAAAATGTGGTCGAAGATTCCTCCGGAAACGCCGGCGCATCGTTGGCACTCTATACGGCTGCTTTCGGTTTAAAAGGGCAGATTTTTGTGCCTGCCGGAACCACAGGACCCAAGCTGGACCAGATCATCGCCAGCGGTGCCAGTGTTGAGGCTATTCCAGGTCCCAGGGAGAATGCCCACCAGGCTGCTCTGGCAGAGCTTGAAAAGGGAGAGAGCTTCTATGCCAGTCATGCTATGCTGCCTTTTGGGCTGGCTGCGTATGCCACAATTGCTTTTGAAATTTATGAACAACTGGGTAAACTGCCAGATGCAGTGTATTGTCCAATTGGACATGGCTCGCTATTTTTCGGAATTTTGCTTGGTTTCAAGGCAATCTGTAAACATCTCGGGCAAGCAACCAGACCTAAAATGATTGGAGTACAACCTGAGCGTTGCGCACCGCTTGTCTCAGCCTGGAAAGACCAGCCATTTTTACCCGGAGGTCTTCCAAGCCTGGCGGAAGGAACCATGGTCACTAACCCAGTAAGAGGTAAAGAAATTCTTGATGAACTGGCAGCAGGGTATGATGATCTGCTGGAGATCCCTGAAGAGGATATTGAGCCTGCCCGAATAGAGCTCGCAAGAATGGGTGTATATGTTGAACCAACCTCTGCTATGGTGTATGCGGGATTAAAAATGAAGTCAATTTCTAGCACTGGAATGAATGTTTTGGTTTTTAGCGGTAATGGGCTAAAATATAGAAAAAACATGTAAAAAAGAAACTGCAGATTCGTTTGATATCGGTCGCCAAGAGGATGCTGAACGAATAGGCGGTTCAACAGGGAGTAGTCATGATTGAACCAGAGGCGTTGGCGAAATTAAGGGAGCATTTACCCGAGAATTTCAATAATATTTTTATGCTTACAAGGGCTTTGTCCCACCGTTCTTATTTGAATGAAAACAGGGAAGTGTTAGAGGATAACGAACGCCTTGAGTTTTTGGGCGACTCCATCCTTAGCTTTATCGTTGCAGAATGGCTCTACAATAACTTTCCAGAAAAAGATGAAGGTTTCCTGACAAAAGTACGAGCTGCACTGGTGCACACCCAACAGCTTTCTTCTTTTGCACGGCGGATCGAGCTTGGTCCAGCTTTGTTGGTGGGACGGGGTGAAGCCAATGCAGGAGGTCGAAACCGCGATGCAATTTTGTGTGATGCGTTCGAAGCACTCATCGCAGCTATTTACCTGGATTGTGGACTGCAGACTGTCAAGGAATTTATCATTCCTCTGCTCGAGTCGGAATCAGAAGAGATTCTCCGCTCCCACTCAGAGGAGGATGTTAAAAGCAGATTGCAGGAATGGGCTCAGGCACAGGGTTTTCCTGCCCCTGGCTACGTTCTTGTGGATGAATATGGACCAGACCACGATAAACGTTTTGTCGTGGTTGCAATGATCAATAACAATAAAATTGCCCAGGGCAGAGGATCTTCAAAACAACTTGCAGAGAAGAACGCTGCGCAAAACAGCATCAAAAAATTGGGAATTAACTCGCTATGAACAAGTCAAATTTTGCCGGCTTAGATTTACAGGGTTACAAAACCTTTGCAAGAGAGACCAACCTGGTTTTCCCCTCCAGGATCACAGCGATTGTTGGACCAAATGGATCGGGCAAATCAAATGTTGCAGATTCGATTCGTTGGGTTTTAGGTGAACAATCTTACTCCCTGTTGAGAGCCAAGAAAACCGAAGATATGATCTATTCCGGTTCTGACAATCGCGCTCGTGCTGGTATGGCGGCTGTCTCGATCAAATTCGATAATATGGACAAGTGGCTGCCTATCGACTACTCGGAAGTGGTGCTGACCCGCCGTGCTTATCGCGATGGCAAGAATGAATACCTGATTAATAACCAGAGGGTTCGTCTGAAAGATTTCAACGAATTGCTTGGCAAGACTGGTTTGAGTGACCGCACCTACACTATCATCGGACAGGGTTTGGTCGATTCTGCACTCTCTATTCGTCCGGATGAACGCAGCAAGCTTTTTGAAGAGGCAGCTGGTATCGGTTTGTATCAAAGTCGAAAAGAAGAGGCTCTGCGTCGTTTGGAGACAACAGAACGCAACCTCGAAAGAGCTCTGGATATTATTGCAGAAATTAAACCCCGAGTGCGTAGTCTCGAAAAACAAGCTGCTAAGGTAGGTGAGTATAAGACCGTCCAGGATGCGCTTAAGCAGAACCTGCGTGAGTGGTATGGCTACCACTGGTTCAAAGCACTCAAGGAAGTCAACCAGACACAGCAACTGCTCAACGCTTCCGAGCTCGAGCGGCAATCAACCCGCAAGAGCTTCGAAAAAGAGCAGGCTGAAGTTAGTACCTTGCGATCGGATATTGAAACTCAGCGGAATAAAGTCAACTCTTTGATGAATGAACTTCGCGATCTTCGCGATCAGCTACAGCGTGATAATCAGAATCTGGCAATTTTGGATGAAAGAAAAAACGCTGCAGAAAAAGCCAGGATGCAGGTTGCAAATGACCTGGCAAACTTGGAAGAAGTTATTCGGGCTGCTGAAGATAATTCTCGAACCCGACGGCTGGATGAAAACAAGGTCCGTGAAGAATTGGAGACCGTTCAGAAACAATTTGAGATTCTGAGCGTGTCCAGGGCAAAAATCCTTGAACAGGAAGCCAACCTGCAAAAGCAGGAAGCCAGTTTGCGGGAGGCTCAAATTGAGGTTGAAAAGGAAGCGGTTGTTATACGCTCGCGAAAGCAAGAGATGACAGAGCGCATGCAAACATTGCAGTCGAGCCAGGCATCCATCCAGACAAATATAAACGAGCTTGACAACGAAAAAGTCAAGTTGGACACTGTCATCAGTCAATTGACCCAAAAGATACAGTTGGCAGAGGAGGAACTGCTCGATCTGAAAAAGGAGACCAACCAGGTTGTCGAAGAACGCACAAAAATCGCGAAGGAGTTGGATTCTTATCAGCAGAGCAGTCATAAACTTGATTTGGATAAAAACCGGGTAAAGAACCGACTGGAGCTGTTAAAACAAAGTCGTGAAAGCCTGGCAGGGTTCTCTGACGGTGCCAAGAGTTTGCTGAAATCCAGCCGGGAGAAGAAACTTCGCAGTGAGTTGACCGATCTCGCTACTCATATTGAAGTCCCAGAAGAATATGAAACTGCCATCAGCGCGGCTCTGGGTGAAGCTGTGGATGTACTCGTCATTAAAGATGGGACCCTGGGCTCGAAACTGGTAGAAGAATTTTCAGTGAGCCTTCAGGATCGGGTTGCTGTTTTAAGCCATGATTCTGTTTCAAAAAATGTAGTTGCAAAAGATCTGATAGAAGGATTGATTGTAGCCAGCCAGGTTGTAAAAACTGAACCAACCCTTCGCGCCGTGGTGGACTTATTATTGGACGATTTTGTCATAACTGATGATATCAAGGCTGCATTTACCGGTCGCGAGAATCATCCTGATCTGAACTTTGTTACGTTGGCTGGTGAAGTATTACTGAAAAATGGGATTGCCATCATTGGTAAGGCAAACCAGAGCAGTAAAGTGAGTTACACCCGTATGGTCAAGGAACTGACCAACGAACTCGATGAGGTGGTCTCTTCTGCTGAAAAAATCACAAAAGTTATCGAACAATTAACCGCGAAACTCAAATCAGCCGAAGACAAGATCAGCTCAAACCAACGCCAGCAAGAGAAAAAACAAAACTCCCGGGACAACCTGGTTAAAGAAATGCAGGCAGCCAGCCTTGCTCTCGAAAAGAATCGGAATAGAGTCGGTTGGATCGAACGTCAGAGAAATGAAAACCAGACGTTGCAAGATGGAATTGAGCAAAACCTAGAAAAACTCATCCAATTAGAGCAGGAAAATCAACAGAGAGTAGACACGCTGCAATCCCAGCACAAAGAATTACGACAAAAACGTGCAGAGTTTCAACCCCAGGATATCGAAAATCAGTATCGCTACCTTGAAACTGAAAAGCAGATGCTTACGCAATCACTAAGTCACCTGCAGGAAACGCAAATGTCTGAAAACAGGCGTCTTGAAGCAGACAGAGTTCGAAAAGACAGTTTCCAGGCACGCATCAATGAACAAGTTGCCACGTTGAGTGACCTGGACAAACAGATTGCAACCTTAATTGAAAGCATAGAGCGCGATCAGGAGCAGATAAGCAGTTTACAAACCAGCTCACTTGATCCGGAGCTCGAAACTCTGCGGGAACTCGAAAAACAAAGTCGCCAGTATACGGAAGCTGAATCGGGGAACCAGCTAACTTTGACGGAAAAAGACCGCCAGGTGATTCACTACCAATTGGAATTAGCTCATCAACAAGAACGGCTCGAAAACCTGAAAACCCGTATCGATGACGATTTCAGTCTAATTGAGATGGAATATCGGAAAGAATACACCCAATCGGTACCTTTACCATTTCCTGACCTGGTCATTGACACTTTGCCTGAGATTGCCGAGGTTCCTGAGACGCTTGCGGAAACAATCAAACAATTAAAAGTCCAGATTCGACGGATTGGTACTGTCAACATGGAAGCTGATCAGGAATATCAGGAAGTAAAGGCACGTCATGACAGCCTGACAACCCAAGTCGCTGACCTGACAGCTGCTTTGTTGGATATAGAGCAAATGATCAAAGAGCTTGACAAGGTAATGAGATCGGAATTTTTAAAGACCTTTAATGCTGTCAGCACCGAATTCACGCACATGTTCTCGCGACTATTTAATGGCGGCTCAGCCAAGCTTCTTTTAGGAGACGAGGATTCTCCGATTGATGGAGGCATTGAGATCGAAGCCAGACTTCCAGGAAAAAGGGAACAAGGTTTGGTGCTGCTCTCAGGCGGTGAACGCAGTCTGACGGCGGTGGCATTGGTTTTTGCACTACTCAAAGTCTCTCCGACGCCATTTTGTGTGCTCGACGAGGTGGATGCAATGCTTGATGAATCCAATGTTGGTCGCTTTATTGAACTGCTAAAGGATCTATCCAGCGAAACCCAATTCATTCTCATCACTCATAACCGCAACACAGTTTCTGCAGCAGATGTGATTTATGGCGTGACAATGGGTAAAGATTCTGCCAGCCAGGTGATCAGCCTGCGTCTTGATGAGGTGGATGAAAGCTTTGTGAGATAAAAAGAAATCTGCCATTCTGAGAGAGTCAAAGAATCATTTCTTCCCCGGGAAATCTTTAACCAAACCTTCCTGAACGAGCAGTAATAGAAAAATAAATTAAACAAAATACACCGGCGATTTGCCGGTGTATTTAATTAAGCTTGGTCGTCCAGGTTAATTACCCTCAGTGTTAGGGCTTATAACGTAATTGTATAAATCATCAGGGACGGCAGGGACCTCTGGAGCAAACTCAGTCCAAACATCCTCGATCACGATATCGTCACGAGAAGTACGAATTTCCTCAAGCCAATTTGAGAAGAAATTCTGCTTGATTTGAGTAAACTTAGCGCTGGTAACCGGATTGGTTGCCTTGGTCACAAGTTGAATCAGATGCCAGCCAAATTGAGACTGTACCGGATCACTGATTTGTCCATCCTCATTCAAAGCAAAAGCACCGGCTAGGAAGTCAGGATCGTAGCTGTCGTCGGGTCCGATCCAACCTAAATCACCACCATTGTTTTTGTTGGATTCGTCAGTTGAAAATTCAATTGCGAGAGCAAGCCAATCTTCACCAGCATCAAGTTTTGCTTTTACTTCGTTAGCAACTTCTTCACTATCTACCAGAATGTGGCGTACCCACACCTGCTCTTCGACAGGTTCCAGGTCCTTAGTTACGTCTTCTAACAGTTTGTCACGCAATAGACCGTTGTAGAGGATCTCTTCGATGTCGCTCCTGGTGATACCATAGATCGAAAGTGAATCGATATAATCTTTTACTTCCTTGTTAAATAAACGCTCAGTAAAAGGTGTGGGTGTCGGAGGATCGGTCGGAACAGCAGTTGCGGTCGGTTCGGGTCCATCAGTTGGTTGAACAGTCGCTGTAGCTGGAACTTCGGTTGGAAACCCTTCAGGTAATTCCGTTGCTGTTGGAACCCAGCCTTCCGGAGTTTCGGTAGGGGTGGCCGAAGGTTCAGGCGTATCGGTTGGGTTGATCAGCGCAAATTGTGAAGCTGACCAGGTTGGGGTATAAACCGGGGTAGATGTTATCGTTGGCGTGTAGGTACCTTCGGGGTAGAAACGGAATTGCTCACGTATCTCCCGTTCAAGATCTTCATCGCTAACAACGACATTACGCTTTGCAGCTTCTTCCCGAATCAGGACTTCGTCAACTAATTGGTTCAATACATTCTCGCCAACGATGGTCGGATCCTTCATTTGGAGCAGCAAGGAAAGTGCATATTGTTTTCCCGTTTCGCCAAAATAGTTGACATATTGGGTTGCCTGGTTCAGCATATTCATACGTGAATAGGTTGTGCTGCTTCGGAACTCGCCAGCTTTGATTTCAGTTTCGCCCACACGGGCAACTGTGACGTTGGGTTTAATGATATAACGGTCAACCAAAACATAACCCAGTAAGACCAAAACCAATGCCAAAATCACAATGGTCACGGTTACTGCGGCTTTGACCTGCTTTTCTTCTTGTTGCTTTCTTGCCAGATGTTTTTTGGTCACCTTATGAGGCGTTTGTGGTTTTGTAGCCATATCAACTCTTTCTCAATGGTAACTAATTATTGTTTTCTACCCAGAAATCACCTTCGAAAGGAAGTAAGGCGATATGTCGGGCGTTCTTAATAGCCTTCGCGACTTCTCGCTGATGTCTGGCGCAAGTACCAGTCTGGCGGCGGGGTCGGATCTTACCAGTTTCATTGATAAACCGGCCTAACAATTCCACATTTTTGTAATCAATAGCCAGTTTCTTGTCACTGCAGAACTGGCAGAATTTGGGTCGGGATACGAAACGGCGGTTGCGGTTGGCTCCGCCTTCGCGGCGATCATTACCGCGGTCGTTGCGATCATTTCGATCGCCTCGGTCATTGGATCTATATTCAGTCATTCTTCCTCCAGATTAATCAATGCGAACTACGCTAGAGCGTAAGATTTGTTCATTGAAGCCAATTGTGCGCTTGAGTGCGGCAACTTCTTCAGGCTTGTAGTCAAAATTGACCAGAACATAATAGCCTTCGTTCGTTTTGCGAATGGGATAAGCCAGTTTGCGTTTTCCCCAACGTTCGGTCTTGGCGATTTCGCCTTGATTATTCTTGATAAGGGTTTCGATGTTTTCGACAGCAGCGTCCAGCGTTGCTTCGTCCAGGTCTGCCTGGAGAATAAATATAAGTTCGTATTTATGCATACTTCGAGGCTCCTTTCCTCGGGTTTGCTCCTGCTGATGCCGTAGGCGGGCAGGAGTGGAAGGTTTTAATTTTCGGCTCAAGCCGAATTTAACAGAGCAAGTTTATCACAAACGGGAAATCTTGCAAGGAATTTCGAATTTCGCCAAATTAGTTGATAGTCGCAGAAAAAAAAGCAAGTAATCAAATTGTAAACTGTCATGGTGGATTTTGCTTCCACCATGACGATTGGATGAACCTTTTTTCAAAGGCTAGTCATTGTCCTTATCTCTTCTGCTCGATTTGTCATTTGCAAACAACATGGTAGCGATACTGACAATCAGGGAGCCCAGGAAAGCCGCCAACCAACTATCCACAGTGTATCCAGCTCCGAACCATGCTTGAGAGATGTTGGACGAAAGCATAAACATAGCTGCATTCAAAACCAGGCTGAAAAGCCCAAGCGTCAGGATGATCAACCCACACGAAAGTGTTTTGAGAATGGGTAATAGAATCGCATTGAGCAAGGCAAGAACGGCTGCCATGATCGCATAAGCTGCCCATCCACCACCAGTTACCTGAATACCGGGAACGAGCCAGGCAGCAACAAATACTGCCAGCATGATAACAATCCATCTTTTAAGTAAATTCATAATGTTCCTTTCTACTATGGTTTTATTATCACCCAAATTTTGATTGTGGGCAGTATATTATCTAAGGTTGTTGCTGTACTTGTTTCTTTATTCTGCAAAGTAGAAACTTATGTCACAGGCAACCCAATGGGTGAACTCTAAGATCAAAATTATTCGCATGTCACCTTGGAATGACAACTAAGAGATAAAAATAAAGTACCCCCGGTGCGATTCGAACGCACAACCAACAGCTTAGAAGGCTGGTGCTCTGTCCATTGAGCTACGGGGGCAAGGTGGTTGATTATACTATCAACAAAAAAGATCAGACAGGGCGGATTCCCTTATAAACTCGTGTTGAACCAATCGTGCTCAGAATTGTCATCGCAGGTTTTCGTGTGATTTCAGCAAGTTCATCAGAATTCATAGGCTGATTGTCTTTGCTGAGAAATACCTTGAAAATGGAATCGACCAGTGGGGAATTGGCTGTAATAAAATCTTCCTGACGGGCACAATGGGTGATCAATGTGTAAATGAGGGCGTCGCCTTTGGTGACTTCACCGGTGTTGGGATCTACCAAATCCAGCAAGGCTTCATCGTCGATTTGTGCAAATGCTTCCCTATGCTCCGGACATAAAAAAGTTAATAAAGAGCTACGCCAATTGCGATCCTGAGATTTCCACCAATCAAAATCAATGCGAAATTTTGTACTCCTGTTCGGTTTCATCAAACTGGATTTATTTAGCATTGATCCTCCTATACTTTCTCAGTGATATGGTAGTAGTGGTCCCCTACATGGAAGAATTCTTCACTCGAACGTAACACGTTGAGCAGATCCATCGGTGCCACCCGGCGAATCACGTTCATTGCGGCGTATAAATCCACAAAGTGGACATGTCGCTGGTTGTTTAACTTTGACAATTCTGCCATCATCCGCATGATATCAGTTTTTAAAACAGGTGTCTTTGATTGGCGGTTCTTCCATACTTCGTCCAATCCGTTAACATCCGTGATGGCAATTGCCATGCGTTCGTTAAAGCCAGCTGAGATTGGCTGCCTGAGTAGTGCAAATACCAACCCGCCATCAGCGCCAACAAGCACTGTTTTAATCCATTCCTTGTTTGATCGTTTTTTCTGTGGCTGGATTTTCATCACACCCGGGTTAGCTGTTCGTGAAATTTCGATGATACTGCCGGGGATCAGGTTCTTTTCTTCGTACCAATCGCGCAGCCCAATCACATAATTATGGTCACGCACAATCCAAGCCGATATTGGCTGCTGGGTTTGTTCGTCAATGAAGGCTACTTTGATTGTGTGGGATTCGAGGGCAGAAGGCAAGACCTGGTTTGTCAGTGGTGTTACGGGCAGGCTGCCAGCCCGCCAATGTGGATATGTCAGAGTTATCGAGATTTTATCAGTCGATTCAGCGTCATTAATATCTTCAGCGGAGAAAGAGAGTTCATCATCCAACTCGTCAAGAAGTTGGTATGTGATGTCATCCAGATCATTTGAGACGAGCGATAGTCCTTCAGAGCGAAGAAAAACTGGTGTTTCCAGAACTTCAGCTGGCTCAAGCCGGCGAAGGAACCAGGAGAACTGACCGGTTGTACCGACTTCATCAAAACGAGGATCTTCCTGGAGGGCGTAATTCAGGGAAAACTCGAGCAGTTTCTGGTTTTCGTCACTTTCTGTGAGTTCAAGCTGCTGCATCAACTCCTGAATATTGATTGGACCGCCTGACATGGAGTCGAGGATTGCCTCGGCAATATTAAGGTGCCCAGTACCCAAATCGATCAGGAGCGAACGAGGAAACCATTTGTCACCAATTCGGATGAGATCATTTTGTTCTTCGAGGGCGGTTCGCAGGGAGGTGATGATGCTGCGCCCCTGCAGTTTCATGATCGATTCTACGCTCTGTTCTTCATCAGGTGTGCTCTGATAATTTTTTTGATTGAGCGGATGATCTCCTAAGCCAGCGGCAAACTCATTCGTGGTACCATCTTCAAACTCGACCTGCATCACCTGGAAGGTTCCTAAGCCTGGGTTATCCCCGTCGCGTATTGCCATAACGACACCAGAAGCGCCATCTAATTCAGGGAAATTCAGTTTGTCACCAGGTTGGTAAATATCCTTTGGGAAGTAAGTTAAACCAGCCTTGGCTTTACGAGAAGCCTCTTCTGATGCAAGCACTTCCAGACGGTGGTTGATCAGAACCCGGCTGAGATTATTTATAGAGAGAGGTTCTTCCGTTTCGAATAAATAATTGGTAAGATATTGAAGGTCTTCTGGACAAATCTCAAACTTTTCCCAATAGTTTAGTTTCTTTTTGTTGGGTAAAACGGTCATAAAATCCTCTTAGAAATCAAGTATTATTAGATTATACATTAAATAAACAGAGAGACAATCAAAAGATGAGTTCAGACATAAATAAAATCAGTGCTTTGGGTTGGGATAATTGCTTTTCAATAAAAAGTGGACCAGTTGAGGTTATTGCGACAGCCAATATCGGTCCTCGAATTGTGTTTTTTGGATTGGCTGGGGGGCAAAATCTACTAAAGATTTTCGAAGGACAGGCTGGCAGGACTGGTGATGAGACCTATCTTTTTTACGGTGGTCATAGAGTCTGGGCTGCTCCGGAAGACCCTATCCTGACATATTTTCCTGATAACGACTCTGTGAATGTATCTTTCGATGAAGAAAACGGCTTTCTGACCTTTACCAGATTGGCGGATGGGAGTCATCTTGAACGACGACTTTCAATGCGCGTAGCCACTGATGGCAATATGGACAGGCGTGGTGATGCGGAATTTTCAATTGAAGAGGTTGGATTCTTGGGGTCCTTTATCGTCAAAAACGAAATCATCAATCGAAGTAAGCTGCCAATTAAAACTGCTTCCTGGGGAATTACTTCCTTGATCCCAGGGGGTGTTGGCTTTATGCCTTTAGATCGGCAGACACCACCTGAAAAACGCCTTCAAGCTCAATTTAGCGTCAATCTTTGGCCATATTCCTGTCTGAGTAATCCTTCTTACCAGTGGAAAGAAGAATGGCTCAAAATCGATCAAACCAAAACAGTTGACAAACAAAAGATAGGTACCTGGAACGAGCACCCCTGGCTGGCGTACCGTTTGGGAGAGATGTTGGTTGTTATCCAGATGTTGGGAACCCAAAAAGAACAAGTTTACTATCCTGATTTAGGCAGCAATAGTGAAATCTATTTTGATCCCGACATGCTGGAACTGGAATTTTTGAGTGCATGGCAAACCCTGGGTACAAACGAATCTGTTTCTCACGAAGAATTATGGAGTCTGATCAGGCTTCCTGGCGATATCGATGATGTTAGCGCGATTTACGACTATGTATATCCAATAATCAAACAGTAATCGTCCAGAAGATCGTCATTGCATACTTTTTTACGAATTGATCTTCATTTGACAATCATTGAAAACTGTTATTTACCTAGAACTCTGACAGTGAGTCCGAAGTATTCCTCAAGTGAGTAACAGGTCTGACGATAACAAAAAATATTCACAGAATTGAAAGAACGAAAAGGCGATCCCGACTATTGGACCGCCTTTTGTGACTATGTGTTCCTTTGGAGCAGTAATCAGATAAAGTAAGCTATAAAGAATCCGATCAACAGACCCATCCCTGAGATGGTGACAAGCGTAAAGGCCTGAGTTCTGAAAAAATTCCGTTTGCCAACTTTGTTCATCATGGTCACGCCTTTTTGCAGCTCAGGCGAATAATGTTTTACTTCAAGGCGTACGGTGGGTTGATAACTCAGTTGTTCCATGGCTGAAGCGTTAAACATGATTTGCTCAACTGGTCTGGCTTGTTTTGCCGAAAAGATGCGCTGGGTATCGAAAGACAGCCGGACTTGCTTGTCGGGTTCTGCCTGTTTGCGAAGTTTTTTGCGCCTTTTCTCGGTCTTCAAACCATCCATTGGGAAGCTAGTGGCGGTCATGTTTACTCCTGGTTATCCTCTTGAAGAAGACATCTTAGTGATATTGCCTTCTTCGTCCGCTACCACGCGGATAGTTTGTGAGATTGATTTCCCATTTGGCAAGTCATCGCTAAAACTATATTGAAGTAAATAGCTGCCGGGTGACAGCGTACTGACTTTTGGATTTTTGCCAGCCAGTTTTGGATGCTTATTAACAACTTTTTCTGTTACCTTACGTATTGCTTCTGCTTTCATACTACCTGCTTTACTTCTTCACTCTACGGCGCAAAAATGCCGGCACAGAGAGGTTATCTCTGGTGTCTACCTGAGGGTATTGTTCGAGACCAATCTCGTTGTTTACTTTTGGCTCTTCTGCGACTTGCTTAGTTTCAGTTTCAACGGGATGAGGTTCTGCGACCTGATTTTGAGCCAATCCTTTGAAACTGTCAGGCTGAAAATTTGCTTTTGGTGCACCGATTCCAGTGACGATCAAAATTAACTGGACACGATCTTCCATTCTTGGATCCGTAATGATTCCGGGGATGATATCTGCATGCCCACCGGTTGCATTCTGTAAGGTTTTTAGTGCATCGGTCACATCACGGAAGGACATATCTTCGCTTCCGGTGAAGTTTGCGATTATTCCGGAGGAAGAAAAGAGATCGATGTCATCCAGCAATGGATGGTGAAGCGCTTTTTCAATCGCCTGGTGGACTTTGTTGGGTCCACTGCCGGTACCAATGGACATCAGAGCTCCACCACCGCGGGTCATGATGTTCTTGATATGAGAAAAGTCAACATTGATCAAACCGGTTTCTGTTACCAGTTCAGAAATACCCTGCACACCTTGTCTCAGCACGTCATCTGCCAATGTGAAAGCCATTTCCAGCGGAAGATCCCTGGGTGCTACCTCAAGCAATTTGTCGTTAGGAATGACAATGAGCGTATCGGTATATTCTTTCAGTTTTTCAATGCCTGTGTTAGCATTGCTTTGCCGACGACCGAGCTCGAAGGAGAAGGGTTTCGTGACAATTCCAACGGTGACCGCCCCGCATGCTTTGGCAACTTTGGCTGCAATCGGGATAGAGCCTGTTCCTGTTCCTCCGCCCATGCCGGCAGTCAAGAAGACCATATCGGCACCCTGAAGAATGTTTGCAAGCTCCTTGGTGCTTTCTTCTGCTGCTGATTCACCAACCGTGGGCAACCCTCCAGCACCCAACCCACGGGTCAGTTTTGGACCCAGTTGGATTTTGTTGGGCGCAAGGTTGATAGCCAACGCTTGGGCATCGGTGTTGGCTGCCACAAATGTGACACCCTGCATACCGCCTTCAATCATACGATTGACTGCGTTGGAACCACCACCACCCATTCCAATCACTACAATTTTTGGGACGGTGGGGGAAATATGACTCGAGTTTGCGTAAGTTGGGACCATGTTTTCTCTCCTTCGATTTAAGCCGGAACCCCGATGCTATTGATGATCTGCTCATCGATCAGGCAGCCTGCTTCACGTAAAATATTTATGTCATGCCCGCTAAAAGCACCGTTTTCATTCCATACAGTCACTTTGCGTGCGTTGGTTGCTTCAATCAAGGAAAAACCAATCGTCGGGCGGGAATCGCGAATTATGGGTCGTATTCGATCCAAGGTGTTTTCAGGGATCCCCCATTCGTATGATGGCAGTAAGAGGTAATGGTCGATAGGGTAAATCCAGGATGCCAATCGATCAGAAACAGCATACTCGAGGGTTTGCTTACGCGTGTGTTCCAGCTTTTCTTTATAGGCTGGAATCGCAGCCACCTTCGGTTTTCCACTTACGTCAAAGAAGGCGGTTGTGCCATCCTGGCTTTCTTCGCTGGAACTGAGAATCCAAAATAAACAGCCAAGGATGTTGTTTTTCTGGTCAGCAACCCGTCCTGCTTCTTCTGAAGGGCTTAGGGCGAAATCGATCAGTTGTTCAAAAGTGACCTTTGGGTCCAAAACACTACTGCGGATATCTGAACTACCAAAATAGAACAGGAACATCTTCGGGTCAACCCCCAAAATGCTATTGATAAGATCGGCATACCATTGCCAGGTATTAAAACCGATGTGATCTTCTTCACCAATTTCACTCTTGGAATAGGGACGGGAAACTTTCCAATTGCGCTTTCCGCCTGCTCCCCAACTAAGAGGATGGTTGAAAGTCTGTGAGCTAACCGCAATATGCAGATTTGAAACGAAGTCGAGGGAACGGCGCTGCTTAGCAAGAGTTAGAACCTTCTTCAGAAAAGAAAGATCCCAATAATCTCCCCCTGGCTGCAATGGGGGAAATACAGGAATCAGACCCTGTTGCTCTGCAGCTCGAACAAATGGCAGATAGCGGTCCAGAAAACGTTCAACCAGGTCACCCTGCGACCAGGTGTCGTGAAGCCAGCTGGATTTCATATTGGGTCTGTCGAAGAAAACGACATACTTTACGCCCCATTTGGCATAAGAACTGAGAAGGATGCGCAAATCTTCAGCACGGACCTCTGAATTGACAGCAAAATCGAAATGGATGATCGGTTGTACGCCTGAATCGATCAAACCGGAAATAAACTCCTCTGGAATCGCATAAGAGGGGCTTGCTTTCAATACCAGCCAGCCTGACTGTAATGATTCCAATTCTGGTTTCCACAACGCCAGATCTCTGGTCTGGTAATGGTTCAAGTCTTGAAAATAGTGAAAGCCAATTTTCTTTTCCATAACTCCAATCGTCCACCTTTCTTACCACATAATTAAGTGCAAGTAGTATGCCAAGTTCCTGATCTGATATAATTGCCGACATGATTTTGGTCACTGGCAGCACTGGTTTCATTGGGAAAAAGTTCATTCAAAAATTGGAGGATCATTCCTTTGATTATCGATTGCTTCTATCGCCCGGTTCTGTTAGCGGCGGCTTGCCAAAAGGAAAGAAATACGATCTCATCTTAAGTTCGATGGATGACAGCGGCAGCTTGCGTTCAGCTTTCAACCAGGTGGATACGGTCTTTCATCTTGCCGGTGTAGAGCAAGATGGACTAAAGGCAGACTTGAGGCAATTTGAGATTCGAAACCTTGAAACCTTAACTGAAATTGCCAGAAAAGCCGGCGTCCAACGGTTTTATTACATCAGCCATCTGGGAGCTGATAAAAACTCAGCCTATGGTCTCCTAAAAGCCAAAGGGCTTGGCGAAGAAGTGGTCAGAAAGTCAGGCTTGCCATACATCATCTTTCGCAGTAGTTGGCTTTTTGGTGAGGGCGATCATTTTACAGAGTCGATTGCTCGGTTAATCAAAAAGTTTGCTGGTTTTTTCTTTCTGCCAGGAGAAGGGCAGGTTTTGCTTCAACCACTTTGGATCGACGATTTTGTTACTGCGATGCTTTGGTCTATGGATATACCCGAAACACTTAATCAGATCATTGAGATTGGCGGTCCAGAACAGTTGACCTACCGTGATATCGCGCAGTTAGTCGGGCAGGCGCTGGGTAAGAATCCGAAGTTCTTGAGTATCTCACCTGTCCAATACAGTTTTTTTACCCAAATGATAGAAAACAACATGAAAAACCCTCCAATCAATGTATACTGGATGGACTACCTGGCTGAAAATAGAACTACTACCCTGGACAGTATGTCAAGGATGTTTGAAATCAATCCAGCCAGGATGAAATTAAAACTTGCGCACCTCAAAGGAAAACAACGCTCTTTATGAACCTATGTATTCACGGTCACTTCTACCAACCACCACGCGAAGATCCCATCTCGAACTATATCCCCTCAGAAGTCGGTGCAGAACCTTTTAATAACTGGAATGAAAAAATCCTGTCGGAATGCTATGAGCCAAATGCCCTGGCAGGTAATTTTGGCAAGATCAGCTTTAATATTGGTCCAACATTGTTTCGCTGGATGTGGGAATATAGACCAGAAATTGCGCGAATGATTGTTGACCAAGAGCGAGCAAATTTTGAGAAATTTGGGGTTGGAAATGGCATGGCACAAAGTTGTCACCATACCATCCTTCCTTTGGCTACCCCCGAAGACAGGTTCACGCAGGTCTATTGGGGCATCTATGATTTCGAATATCGTTTTGGTCACAAACCAGAAGGTATCTGGCTGCCAGAGGCTGGAGCAGACATGGATACCTTGTGTGTATTATCTGATTTGGGTCTGAAATTCACCATCCTGGCACCTT
Organism: uncultured Anaerolineaceae bacterium; assembly: GCA_964507335.1. GTDB lineage: Bacteria > Chloroflexota > Anaerolineae > Anaerolineales > Anaerolineaceae > Mesolinea. The sequence goes on from CAZDPK010000003.1 coordinate 52,187, forward strand.
GGCAAGTTCGATCGGTGGATGGTCGACCAGGTCCTTACCTGGTAGATCTTCCAGGAGGACGGGAACCAATTATCGTCTTTCCGTATCAGCGGGAGCTGAGCACGATGGTCAGTTTTATTCCGAATAGTACTCAAAATGGCGACCATTTCCTCTACATTGCTCGTGAAAAACTGGCAAATGATCAGTCTGGGCTCAACATTATTGCCAGCGATGGTGAACTCTATGGACATCATCAAAAATTCCGCGACCTTTTTCTTAATTACGTTGTCAATTCAGGCGAGTCTCAACCCGATCTTAACTGGACATATCCGGGGAAGTGGCTGCTGGAAAATGAGGTGACTGCCAAGGCAATGTTGGTTTCACCCTCTTCTTGGTCATGCTTCCATGGTGTGGATCGTTGGAAGAAGGAATGCACCTGTACCCCTGGAGCAGACTGGAAAGGACCATTATATCTTTCATTAACGAAGATCGCTGGCTGGCTAGACCAGTCTTTTGTGCGCTTCATGTCAGGGTTTGTGACGGACCCTTGGCGGTTCCGCAACAAATACATCAAGGTCTTCAACGGTCAACAAACACTCTCCGATCTACTTACAGAAGAAGGCGCGACCAATTTCACAATGGCTGACCTGGAAAAGATTAACACGCTGATGCGGGCTCAGATTAAACGTCAGCGCATGTTCTCTTCTTGTGGTTGGTTCCACCAGGAATTTCACCGCATTGAACCTCAAAACAACATTGCTTACGCAGCCATGGCTGTTTGGTTGACCGACCTGGTCACTGGTGACCATATTGATCCGGAAGTAATCGAATCTCTGGTGAATGTAAGGGATAAAAAATCAGGTCTGAGAGCCGACAGTGTCTTCACTCAGACCTTGATTAGAGCCAAAAACGAGACTTAATCCTGTTCAAGCAGATCAAGCATCTTATCCAGTTGGTATTCTGATTTTTCTTCAGCATCACTGATTTCGGTGAATAGCCGTTCTTGCTTCAGGATTGATTCCAAAGTCTCGGAGGGGTCTGCATCCTGATCAATTGCAAGCGTAAGGAGCCTGACAGCACGTTGATACCAAAGCAGGTTTTCAAAATGCTCTTTGTTGAACCAGCGAATGCCATTATACTCGTTGACTTCCAGGTAGTTTGTCACCGCAGGATCGGCAACCCATTTTTCAAGCAGTGATTTAGCGCTTTCTTCGGCGTCTATGATCTGCAGGTCAGTAATAAGCGCTTGGATTGCCTGGATGGATTTCCAGGATTCGTACTCTGAAAAGCCTAACTGACCCAAGGTCTGTTTGAGCAGGTTTGCCACCGGTTTTCGTTGGGCGATTTCACGGTTTAAGCCCTGAGCTTCTGCCTGATCACCTGGACCGGCAAGATTGCTTAAAAATGCCCAACTCATTAAGACATATTGTCTGCGTGGGTCGTTTTCAAGCTGTTCGCTTAGATTTTCATAAGCTTTGCGCGTAGTCACCATGGCGGATAGGCCTAATTGTCCATTCAGCTTTTCAGGATCAGAAAGAGTGATGACCAATTCCTTGGCTCGCTTATTCGCTAGTTCAAGGTCAATCGCGTTTTCCTGAGATTGTCCTGCTTTCAACAGGTAACCCAGTGTCTCATCCAGGAGGTTAGCGGAGATTTTGTTCTCGCCATCTTGTAGCAGAGGTTTACTTAAGCCTTTCAAGGTTTGGGGATTGATTGCTGCACGAAGAGGTTGCAGAAGAGGCGTATGGATGATTTCTTCCAATGCTCCACCGAGGTCGGCGATACCCTGACCATTGTACGTCTCGTACAAAGAGGTAAATTGAGGTCCGTTTACAACCTGAAAATCTAGCAAAACCTGATGACCATACGATTGCAAATCGAAATGCATACCGCGTTCGCGAATTTCACCAAGCTTTCGCAGGAACCACAATCTTGAATTGTTGTCTCTAAAAAGCACAAGATCGTCGTTGTTGCCCTGTAGTTGCAGAGCATTGGCAAGCTCGCTTTGGTGTAATTGACCTTCATTCCCATCTTTCACAAGATAAGGAGCGGATTGCTTAATCCAGCCAGAGCTCTCGCCGAAGCGGTTGTTGTAGACTACCAAGGCGGCGTGTCCCTGGAAATAATTGCTGTATGCAAAAACGTTCTCGTCAACAAGGCCACCATCGTTCCAAAAATCGTAAAGGCGGAAGTTTTCCACTTCAGCAAAGACCTTACGCCGATGGAGAAGTGGGAAGATGGTTGACGTGTGGTGATCAACCAACCCCTGGTCGGGAGTTTCGTCCCAATAGGGGCGGTAATATTCCATACCGTACTTTTCTGAATAGCCTTCAACTTGTCCATGACCAAACATTGGCAAGCCCGGCATGGTCGAAAGCAGCGTGCAAATGCCGAAATATTTGTCACCCTTTCCGAATTGCTCAACAGCCGTCTTTTCATCCGGATTGTTCATAAAATTCACGTAGCGTTTGAGAATCTGGGGATCGTACACCAGCGTGTTTTTGATCAGCAATCGGTATTTCTCGTTTTCTTCGTTACGGAGCATGTGCATGAATGCGCTGTTGTAGACCCTGTGCATGCCCAACGTGCGCACGAAATAACCTTCCATTAACCAGAATGCTTCAGCCAAAAGGAGCGTATCCGGCACTTCTGCAGCAACCCTATCCACAACCTCACGCCAGAATTCCTCTGGCATGACCTGATCGAAAGATTCTTTTGTCATGGCATAATCGGCACGAGAGGGGATGTCTCCGCCGCTGCCCGGCTGCGGGAACCACAGGCGCTGGTAATGTTTTTTGGTTAGCGTCATGGCTGCATCGAAGCGGATGATGGGGAATTTTCGAGCAACATCCAGAATGGTTTGGATGACAGACTCACGAACTACAGGGTCCAGATAATTTAGTTGGGCGGTATCATTCCAGGGCATGCTAGTGCCGTCATTGCCGTGGTAGATAAAACGCGTTCGACCTGTGTTGTGGTCGTAATGTTTGAAAACTACAGCGGCATCGGTGCGGGAATAATAATGATCTTCCAGATTAACGCTGATGCCAGGACGTTTGGAGAGGTCCGGACTGTTGAATTGGTAAGCTGGGAAGGGCGGTTGATCCGACTGGATGAACCAATCCGGGTGATCATAGACCCAGTCCGAATCAATCGCCATATGATTTGGGACCATATCGCTGGCAAGCTTGATTCCGCGTTCACCGCAGCGTCTTGAGAGATTGTCATAAGCTTCGTCGCCACCCAAACGGGAAGCAATCTGGTAGCGTGCCAGAGAATAGGCAGAAGCAACCGCGTCAGGGTTGCCTGTCATCTGCTTGATCTCGCGTGAAGCGTCACTGCGTTCCCACAAGCCGATCAGCCACAGACCAGTAAAGCCCCATTGAGCCAGTTGATCAAGTGTTTCATCCGGTACCTGGTCCAACCGGTCGATTGGGCGCTGGAACTCGCGGGAAAGTTGATTTAACCAAACGAATGTATTTTTTGCCATCATCACTACTCGAGGCATCCAGTCGCTATCCTGGCTAAAGTTTTCAATTTCGGTTAATTTACTACCCCAGGGATCAAATTGATAATCAGGCACATAAGTTTCTGCTTTGGAGAAATCAGGTCCGGCAGTGAAAAACATTGCGCGGGCTTTAGCTTCTTCGCTGAATAAGTCCAGGCTGCCAAGTAAGCGCTGCAAAAAATCACCCAGATAGGCACTCCAGTTTTGGCGAATAAAATCCAACTGACCAGTAAGCGAGTCTGGCGATTGTAAGGCTGGTGTGCGGAGCATGGTTATCAGATCCTGATTGTCGGGACCAAAGGGAGGTTGGGCTTTGAAAAAAGTTTGGATGCTATCCAAAAGAGGAGCATATTCAGTATTGGAATAGAGCGGACGGTCATCAAATATTTCGCGATAACGCATAGCGGCAGGGTTCACATTTGTAAGCCAGGTCATCAATAATTCTTCCACGGTGACATCGTAGTTATTGACTCCTTTGTCGGAACCTTTCAAGTATTCCTGGAGAGATTGTCCACCTTTATAAACAGCCGTGGGAGGGAATTGTTGATTGAATTTAATAAGTGTTTCGATCGCTTTTTCGCGACCCAGACGTTCAATCAGGTAACGCGCCAGGGCGGTCTGAATGCTACGACCATGGGTGTTATAGTATTCCTCAACAACCTGATGGAATATCTCGTCGATCAATCCCAAAGCGTTGATATCAGCCGGCGAAGCAAGCGTATCAAGGTCGTTGGTATCAGCTCGTAACTGGTTGATTTTATGAGCAAACTCGCGGGAGGCGTGAAAATTGGCAAAAATTACGTTACCATTTTTTGAGAATAAAACCTCATCAAATTGATACTTGTCGCGTGCTTCTTTAGTGACGTGAAATTCCTTCATGGTCCCTCGCTTGATAAGATATTAAATTGCCTGGATAAACAAGTAAATTGTATCACTCTGCTTGCAAGATATGCGTGACGATATTTGAACCAGAGCCCCCAATGTTTTGGGTCAGCGCGTATTTAGGCCGTTTTACCTGGGTTGCGCCAGCGCGGTTCTGTAATTGCAGCGTTGCTTCCACCAATTGGTAAATGCCGGTTGCTCCGACAGGATGCCCACGAGCTTTCAGCCCTCCCAGGGTCGCCACAGGGATGTCGCTGTCAAACTTGATTTTGTCTTCAATGGCTAGTTTGGGTCCCTCACCAGGTTCGCAGAAACCGGCTGCTTCCAGGGAAAGCGCTGCCATGATCGAAAATGCGTCGTGATATTCAAACAGACCCATATCGGCAGGTGTTAAACCAGCTTGAGCATAAGCAGCTTTAGTGGAGGTCTCAGCTGCAGTCAGGCGCGTGCCTACTTTTCGGTTTTGCAGTGAAAGCGTATCGGTCATTGAGGAAGATGCGATTATGGAAACGTTTTTTCGCGAGTTACGGATTGGATGGGCGGATAAAACAATGGCTGCAGCACCATCTGAAACCGGGGAGGCGTCCATCAGGTTGATCGGGTCTGCAATCATTGGTGATTTACCGAAGGCTTCTTTGCTGATCGCCTGCCTAAAACGAGCATTTGGATTGTGCACTGCGTTGGCGTGGGCATTGATGGAAAAATTGGAAAAATCAGCGTGTTCCCAGCCATATTCGTACATGTATCGGCGCATCAGGAGAGCGTTGAGTCCTACGAAGGATAAGCCAAAATCTGACTCTAACTCTGCGTCTGCAGCGGTGGCAAGGCTGCCGGTAATTTCATCACCCGGTGAATCGGTCATCTTTTCTGCGCCAATTACCAGGGCACTTTCCAACTCGCCACTGGCGATTGCCATGAGAGCCATGCGAAAAGCAGCGGAACCGGAGCTGCAGGCAGTTTCAATGGAGATAGCAGGTTTGTGGTGAAAACCGAGCCAGTCTGCCAACAGGGTTGCCAGCTGTGCCTGGCGATTGGCAGTGATCGCCATCATATTGCCCACGAAGAGGGCGTCCGGATAGCCGATACCGGCATCATTCATTGCCATTATGCCAGCGTCACCGGCTAACTCTTTCAGGGATTTATCCCAACTTTCGGAAACCGGCGTCTGCCCAATCCCTGCGATGTAAACTTTATTCATACAACCTCTATCTGTTCATACGGCTGGATTTCACAGCCAGCCGCCACCTTTTGTCTATCTAACCTATGTTGGACGGAGCCTGCCCTCTTCATAAGGCTAGGTCTTGTTCGAGCTTCTTTTTTTTATTCAATTACAATATTGTAAGCAAAAATGCTCGCGAAAACTATCAAAAACGATACAAAAGAGGATTTTGAGATGGATTACATTGATATTACAGTCGGGATCAGAAACGGTATGCTTGTCTGGCCAGGGGATGAGCCGGTGCGAATTGGGTGGGAAAGCCGGATCGCAGATGGGGCTATGTCCAATGTCAGTTCCATTCAGATTGGCGCGCATGTCGGCACTCATATCGATTTACCTCTGCATTTTATTGACGGCGCAGCTAACCTGGACGACTTGGATTTATCTCTTTTGATAGGTCCGGTAACCGTTGTTGAAGTCCCAGAAGAAAAAAACAGAATCGATGCGGATTTTCTTGAATCTCTGGACTTAAAGGATGTTACCAGGTTACTCTTTAAGACTTCTAATAGCAAGTTGTGGAATAACCCATCAGATTCTTTTTTTACTGAATATGTGGCAGTTGAAAGCGGTGCTGCTCAGTGGTTGGTTGAACGTGGCTGTAAACTGGTTGGGATTGACTATCTTTCAATAGCTCCTTATGACGATTCAACCACGCCACATGAAATTCTTCTTTCAAATAATGTTGTAATTATTGAGACACTTGATCTTCGACATGTTCAGCCTGGAGAATATGAGTTGCTCTGTTTACCGCTTAAGCTTCTCTCTCGAGAAGCGGCACCGGTTCGGGCCATCCTAAAGCGAACCCAATAAATTACCTAGCATTGCGCGTAGCCACAAATTTTATTCGGCTCGTCGATTTTTTTTAGTTTTAGATTGTTGCATAAATTTCTGGAAACGAAAAAACAAATGGAGCTTGATGTCCTTTTTCCATCGAATGAATACCTGTGGGCAAACGCTTACTCGATAACAGGCATGGTCAACAGGTGGAAGGCAAGGGTTTCGAGGTCGCGTGCTTTTTTGCTGGCACCGAGATCTTCGAGTATTTCATCAATATGGGCTTTGATGACAGTGTCGTTTTCAAGAATGCTGTGGAAGTTCTGATTTTCGTCCAAAAGCTCACTCAAACCGAGATGATCGTACAGCTCACTGACAACACCATAGCTCCATTGATCCGAAATTTTCAACTCATCCGCCAGATCACGCCGTCCGATAGAGAAGATTATGGCCAGCCTGGCAATTTCGCTTTGTCTTTCGGTGAGCCCAGGGTAATGCTTGGATCGCAGAACGAGCCGATCTTTTGGCACCGTAAAGTTAGCCTCCCAGGCATCTTCCATGCCTCGTGGTGTAAAAACCGACTTTCCTTCAGTTGCAAACGTGATCGCCCAGCCCAATGAAGTCTCGATTTCTTTTTTGTAAAGCAAACCGGCTATGACAGAATCTGGAAGGTACTTAAAGAAATCAGGTTTTTGGTTTCGGCACAGTCCAATTACTTTCAGATCATGACTGGCGTTCTCAATATCAATACCCGCCTGTTTTAAGTCGCTGGCACTGTCGATATCCATGACGATACCATCACACATAAGATATTGCTGACTGAGGAATTCCGACAACTCAGCCGGGCTGGTTAATTCCGCCACAACCCGAGTACGCCAATCGCGGACCACCAGCAAGGATATCCAGTCCAGAACATAAGCATCTTCACTATACAAAGCAATGAGAATATCTTGTTTCAAAAGTGCACCTCCACACAAGAATTGCTGAATTATAATATTATCATTCCAAATGCTAACGAGGAGATAAGATGAACAAAAGTATTGCTGTTTTGACTAGTGGAGGGGATGCTCCTGGTATGAATGCGGCTATTCGAGCCGTTGTGCGAACAGGAATCAAGAACGGGTGGGATGTATACGGCGTTCGTAACGGTTACCAGGGTTTGATCAATGGTCAATTCGAGCGTATGACAACTCGCGATGTCGGTGGAATTTTGCAGCGGGGCGGCACCATTTTAGGAAGTGCTCGTTGTGCAGAATTTACCACAGTCGAAGGCCGAGCCCTTGCAATTCGAAATCTTAACCAAAGAGGAGTGGAAGCGCTGGTTGTGATTGGCGGTAATGGTTCTCAGACTGGTGCCTATGAACTGAACAAAATGGGCTTTCCTGTGGTAGGAGTTGCTTCTACGATAGATAACGACCTCGTTGGCACAGAGATTACCATTGGCGTTGATACCGCCTTGAATATTGCGCTGGAAGCGATCGACCGCCTGAAAGTGACTGCTACATCGCATCAAAGGGCTTTTATTCTCGAAGTCATGGGACGAAAGTGTGGTTATCTGGCATTAGCCGCTGGATTGGCTGGCGGTGCGGAAGCAATTACTCTGCCAGAACGAGAAACCGATCCGGAAGAAATCGCAGAAACACTGAGCAAGGCGTATGAACACGGCAAAAACCACGCATTGATCGTTGCTGCAGAAGGAGCTGACTACAACGCTGCCAAATTGACGGAGTTTTTTAAAGAACACAGAGACCGACTGGGCTTCAGTGTTCGATCAACCATTCTCGGTCATGTTCAACGGGGTGGCGAGCCAGGTGCGGCTGACAGGATTTTGGCTTCAAGGTTGGGTTGTGGCGCAGTGCAGGCAATTACAAGAGGAGAGTACGGCGTTTTGGTGGGGCTTAATCAAAACAAAGTCACGACTACTCCTTACGAGGAAATAGTTGGCAAAACGAGAGAGCTCGATGAAGGTCTTTTTGAGCTTGCAAGACTTTTGGACTAATCCTTGAGTCATTACCAGTACAAAATGAAAACGACCTTTATGTAGAGATCGTTTTCATTTTTAATTCAAACTAATCGTTGGTTTGTTAATGTCTTTCTTTAATGAGAAGGTGGAATTGGCTATGCTGCTTGGTTGAGCCCAAAACAGGTCAGAAGCGGAACACAGCCTAAGAAATTGTTAGCGCATCCGTAAATAGGCTTCGATGAAGCTGTCCAGGTTTCCGTCCAACACAGATTGGGTGTTACCTGTTTCATAATCAGTGCGGTGGTCTTTGACCATTTGGTAGGGATGGAGCACATATGACCTGATCTGGCTGCCCCATTCCACCTTCTTGAACTCGCCTTTTAGATCCGAAATCTCATCTTCATGTGCCTGCTGTTGAAGTTCAAATAGTCTTGAACGCAGCACTTTTAAGGCAGATTCTCGGTTTTGGGTCTGGGAACGCTCATTCTGGCAGGTTACTACCAACCCTGAAGCGATGTGGATGATCCGCACAGCAGTCATATTCTTCTGTACATTTTGTCCGCCTGCGCCAGAGGATTTGTAAACTTCAATCTCAATATCCTCGGGACGGATAACGATGTCTTCGTTGCCTTCGATTTCCGGCAAAACTTCGACTAAGGCAAAAGAGGTATGGCGGCGATGGGCAGCATCAAAGGGAGAAAGCCTTACCAGCCTATGTACGCCTTTTTCTGCCTTGAGATAGCCGTAAGCCAGCTCACCTGTCACTGAAATGGTGACTGACTTGATGCCAGCTTCTTCGCCCATGGTTCGGTCCAAAACTTCAGTCTTATATCCGTTGTTCTCAGCCCAGCGCAGATACATGCGCTCGAGCATTCCAGCCCAGTCCTGGGAATCAGTGCCACCTGCACCGGCATGAATTGCCAACAGGGCGTTACCATGGTCATAGCGACCGGAAAGCAGCAGGCTGATTTCTTTTTTCGCCATCAGTTCTTCGAGATCATCCACGTGCTGGTCTATCTCTTCGGTCAGGCTGCCATCATCGAGCTCCCATAAGGCAGATAGCCCTTGAACCTGGTTCTGCAGTTCGGTCCATTCACCAATCTGGTCATCCAGGTAGGCGATACGTTTCATGACAGACTGAGCGGTAGTAGGATCATCCCAGAAGCCGGTCTCTTCACTTCGTTTGTGTAATTTTGATAATTCCTCAGCTTTTTCAGCTAAGTCAAAGATGCTCCAAAAGAGAATTGAATTGATCTTCCAAAGACTTGATACGGTCGGTCAGTTCGGCCATGCTAAATTCCTTCATTTTTGGTAAAGATGCTATCTATAAAAGAGTTTTTGTCGAAAACCTGCAGATCTTCAATTTTCTCACCTAAACCAGCGTAAATCACTGGCAGTCCAAGCTGATCTTTAATAGCGAAGACCATGCCACCTTTGGCGGAAGTGTCCAATTTTGCCAATATCGCACCGTTCAGATTCACAGCTTTGCCAAATGCTTCCGCTTGGTTAAGCGCGTTTTGGCCGGTGGTCGTATCAATTACGATCCAGGAGTAATGCGGTGCACCTGGTAGAGCTTTTTCAGCTACTCGATAGACCTTTTTAATCTCTTCCATCAGGTTGTAACGAGTGTGCAAACGTCCAGCTGTATCAATCAGAACAATATCAATATCGCGGGCAACGGCAGCACGGATTCCGTCAAAGGTCACTGCACCAGGATCGCTGTTTTGTTGACCGGTGATAATAGGAACGCCCACGCGTTCTGCCCAGATCTCAAGCTGGTCAGCAGCGGCTGCTCGGTAGGTGTCAGCACCAACCAGGAGGACGGACTTCCCCATGTTCTTGTAGCGGGCAGCCAGTTTACCGATTGAGGTTGTTTTACCTGAGCCATTCACCCCTGCAACCATGATCACGGTAGGTTTCTGAGAAAAATCCGGTTCCACCGCCTCAAATAACAGTTTGGAAAGTTCATCTTTCAGCAGGGACTCCAATTGCGAAGTCCGGGTAAGCCCAAGTTCATCTGTTTTTTCGATGGCTGTGTCAACCAGATCGAGTGTAGTCTGAACGCCAACATCAGCCTGAATGAGCAATTCTTCCAGGTTATCAAAAGTATCATCGTCGATCTCGGTGGCACCAAATAACGTGGCAATCTTGCCAAAAGTGGTTTCACGAGTTTTTTGAAGGCTATCACGCCATTTCTTGAATAAGTTGTCCATAGACTCTGGATTATATCATTCGGATTGTTGGGATTGCGCCAGCTGACCACAGCCGGCATTGATTTCAATACCGCGCCGCATTCGGATTGAACAAGGTATGCCATAATCCTTCAGTATCTTCGCAAACGCGTTCACCCTTTCCTGGCCTGACCCAGGCATTGGGTATTCCTTGCTGGGATTTAACGCGATCAAATTTACATGGCAGAGCATCCCTCTGATCAAACTGATCAGCTGCTTGGCTTGATTATCACTGTCATTCACGCCGTTTATCAAAGCGTACTCGAATGTGATCCTGCGACGGGTTCTATCGGTATATTCTGTACAGGCTGCTATCAACGATTTGAGAGGATTCAACCGGTTTGCCGGCACAAGTTGTGAACGCAATTCGTTTTCAGGAGCGTGCAGGCTGACAGCGAGGTTGACCTGGGAATCGAGCTCGGTGAATTCTCTAAGTTTGGATATGATACCTACCGTGCTTATAGTAATGCGTCGGGCACCAAAATTGAATAATTCCGAACTCGTCAGGGTCTCAATTGTGCGCATCAAGGCAGGGTAGTTCAGAAAAGGTTCTCCCATCCCCATGAAGACAATGTTGGATAATTTTTCACCACTTTGCTCCAGCGTCCTCATTACGAAAAGAATTTGACCCAATATTTCGCCAGCACTGAGGTTACGTGTAAAGCCCATTTGACCCGTGGCGCAAAAAACACAACCCAACGGGCAACCAACCTGGGTGGAAACGCAGACCGTGTTGCGATCAGAATACTTCATCAGAACTGTTTCGATACGGCTGCCTCGCTGTACCTCAAACAAGTATTTGACGGTTTTCTTATCCCTGGAAACGATTGATTCCACGGAGACAATCGGATCGATCAGGAAGTTGGCTTCCAGTTCGACTTTGAGGGTATTGGGCAGGTTGCCGAACGCAGAAAAATCTCGATAATGATGTTTATAGATGCCTTCGAGTATCTGCTTGGTGCGAAAAGCAGGTTGATTCAGTTTTTTAAGCTCTTCAACCAACTCATCTTTATTCAGGTCGAGCAGGATTTGTTTATCCATTGATTAATGCCGCCAAATTTTCTACGATGATATCAGGTTTCGGTTCCCAGGTTGCCAGGTCCAGAAGCGTGTTTACACCAGAAAGAACAAGAGCTGAGTGGAAACCTCCATTATACGCACCGAGGATATCGGTTGAGAGGCGGTCGCCGACGCAAAGAACTTCAGTGGGTGTTAGCCCCATAACCTTCATCGCCTGGATGTATAAACTGGAAGAGGGTTTCCCAATCACTAAAGGCTCTTTGCCAGAGGCTGTCTGAACTGCCGCAACCATGGTACCAGCACCAGGAATCATCCCGGCGGGGGTTGGGTAGGTAGCGTCGGTATTGGTAGCAATAAATTCAGCTCCAGAACGGATTTGCTTTGCGGCAAAGGTGATCTTTTCGTAAGTCAAAGCCGGGTCAAGACCCACAATAACCAGATCGGCTTGCCTTTGTTCACCTTCCAACAACAGGTCAAAACCTCTTCTTCGTGCGTCCTTTTTCAAAGAGTCAGAGCCAACGATAAAGACCACTTTTTTTTCTGGAAAATTGGATTGTAAATAGTGAAAAGTCGCAACAGCACTGGTAAGTATCTGTTCTGCCTTAACCTGGACCCCAAAACCAGCCAATTTTTCCACATATTCCTGGATAGTCTTGGTGGCGTTGTTTGTTGCCAATACAAAATCGAGCCCAAGATCACGAATTTGTGAAAAAATTTCGGATAGATTGCCAATTGGTTCGGTATCATGCCAAAGAACCCCATCCATATCGAGGATGAGGCCTTTGAGCATAGGGAAATGATCTTTGATCATTTCTACTTTTGTGGGGGTGTTAAAACTTTGTCGATCAACCCATACTTTAATGCCTGTTCCGCGGTCATATAGAAATCGCGGTCAGTATCTTTTTGAATTACATCCAAAGGTTGACCTGTTACGTCTGCAAAGAAATTATTCAAATCTGATTTGAGGCGAAGGATTTCTTTTGCCATAATCTCAATATCCGAGGCTTGTCCTTCGGTACCGCCCAAGGGTTGGTGCAGGTGAATTGTCGCGTGTGGCAAGGCATAGCGCTGACCTTTGGTGCCACCGGCAAGCAAAACAGTGCCAAAACTGGCGGTTACACCAACCGCCACTGTGCTAATCGGGTTAGGGATCATTTGCATCGTATCCAGGATAGCCAGACCGGCATAAATTGAGCCACCAGGAGAGTTGATGTACATTTGGATCGACTTATCCGGGTCAATTTGGCTTAGGTAAAGAAGCTGAGCAACAATAACATTCGCGACCTGGTCGTTAATGGCTGAGCCAACGAAAACGATACGTTCCTTGAGCAGTAAAGAGTAAATATCATACGCACGATCACCGTTAGCGGTTCGTTCTACCACCATGGGAATCACTGATTGAAAATCATTGTTTTGCATATTCATGTCCTTTCATACTGCAGTTTACCGGCAGATTATTAGAATATCGTTAGTCTTCAGCCACTTCTTCTGAAGGCTCTTCCTCAACGGGCTCAGTTTCAACGGTATCTTTTTCGGTTTCAGCTTGAAGAGCATCCATTATTTCTTCAACAGCCTCTTCTTCGGTCACATCTTCGACGACCGGCAGGGATTCCGGTGCAGCCAGTGTTCTCAACTGAAGGCGAATCGCTTTTTCAAGAGCATTGTTGGCAGCTTCGTTCGAGATCGCTTCTGTGAAGCGCTTCTTGCCTAGTTCCTTCTCGGCTTGCTCGTACTCACCACTCATCAGCAATGAATTAAGAACACCGGTGACTTCTGCCTGCAATTGTTCTTGTGTGACTTTGACACCATACTTCTTGGTGATCGCATCCATGACCAGAGAACGTTCCAGGCGGTCTTTGGCAGTCTGTTTGACTTCTTCTTCAATGAATTGGTCTTTATCCAGCTTGCGAATTTTCAGATAAACATCCAAGTCTAAACCTCTGTGCTCGAGATCGTGTTCGATGCGGTGCAAAACGTCTTCTTCCTCGTCCTTGATCATCTGAGGCGGGTATTTCATGGTCGCGCCAGAACGGAGGGTGTCAACAAGTTCTAGATAATAGGTATCATCATATTCTGAAGTTCGGTCGCTCTCAAGTTTTCCACGAACGGCCTGCTTCAGGGTCTCGACGCTTTCAAAACCGCCAACTGTAGCCAGGAATTCCTGGTTCATCTCAGGCAGTTCTAATTCCTTGACGGACTGAATGTTGATGTCAAAGCGGACAGTTTTGCCAGCAAGGGCACCATCCTTGCTTTCGGCAGGAAATGAGTGCGTGAGTGAGAATTGATCTTCAGCTTTTTTACCAATCAGTTTGCGAGCAAAGCCTTTGTAAGGCCATTCGGAATCTTTTTCCTCTTTGGTGGTTGGAATCAGGGTCTGTTGAGGAGCAGATTTGACAATGATAGCTTCTTCAGGAGTTGATGGATTTTCGTCGGTGGCTTCAAGCGTCATATATACTAACTGACCTGCTTTGGCAGCGCTTTCAACAGGAACAATGTTCGCCTGATTTTGTCGCAGCTGGTTAACATATTCATCTACATCGTCATCAGTGACCTGCGGAGGTTCATAAGGCTTCTTCAGGTTTTCAACATCCCCAAGTTCAGTTTCAGGGCTGAGTGGAATGACGAATTCAAAAACGGGGGGTTCCTGGCTGGGAATATCTTCCAGGTTTCCGGGTCCGTAAGGTTCAATGTTTTCTTGTTCCAAGACCTGGGGATAAACGTCGTTAAGCATCAAGTCGATGGCTTCTTCAAGAATGGCAGCTTCGCCAACATGCCCTACAACCATGGCATAAGGGGCTTTGCCAGGGCGAAAGCCTGGGATGCGAGTGCTTTGAGCGATCTTGCGCGCAGCTCTGCGTTTGAAACCATCCAGGGTTTCTTGCTCAAATTCGGCCCTTACACGGACCTGGTGATCATCAGTAAAAGTCTTCTCAGTTTTCAATATATACCTCTTTTATTATTTATGAAGTGGGGAAAGAGGGGCTCGAACCCTCACGCGTCGCCGCACATGATCCTAAGTCATGCCTGTCTGCCAATTCCAGCACTTCCCCTCAAACAAATTATTATATGCGAGCAGGGGTAGAGAGTCAAACTTAAATTTGGCTTTCGTTGTCTTTGAAACGTGGATGATAAGTGGAACTTGAGACGTAAAAGAACTTGCTACCAAGATAGGCTGACTCGTTGTATTCGAAAGGAATATCCGATTCCGTATATGAGATATGCCTTACCTCAAGGATTGGTTCATCAGTCGTCCCAAGCCAGGTTTTTTCTTGTTTGGTAGCATTGCGCGCTCTGAGTTGAAAATCATCGCATTTAGGGATGATACCAAGCTCATCTTTCAGGTAGGCATAGAGCGATTTCTCCAGCGTTTGCTGTGGTAATTCTTTGACAACCTCACCGGAGAGATAAGTGCGGGTAATGACAACCGGAGCACCATTTGCAAAGCGAAGCCTCACAAAATAGTACATGAGAGTATCGCCCTGAATGCGAAAAATCTTAGCAATTTCTTCATTATCCTTGGCTTGAAGCATCTTAAATTCAAGTACTTTGGATGCAGGGACAGCGCCAATATTGCTGATATCCTGGGTGAAACCCCGTGGTTCCGCAATCCTTTTTTGGATCTCGATGGTGTTGACAAATGTGCCTTTGCCAGGAGTGCGGCGGATGAGCCCTTCATGCACTAGCATGCTGAAGGCTTTGTTAACTGTCATTCGGCTGACTTGGTATTTTTCACACAACTCAACTTCAGTTGGCAACTGCTTATTGGAATAATTACCCTCAACGATTTCGCGTATCAGGTCGGCTCGAATTTCTTTGTAAATTGGGGTCTTTTTCCGCATACATTCATTTTATCTCATGTATGCTTTAAATGTATAGCAATTTCATCAAAAAAGGGCAAATTCTTGATGGAATTGATGCATAAATGAAACATTTTTGTAAATGAATGCAGACAAACCGCTAAAAGGATTTTTCATTTGCGTCTTCGTGTTGCAAAATTCCCAAAAGCATAGACATTAGATTATTCAATAGAGAGTCAAATAATGCGCGTAGCCATAAAAAGGCATGGTAAAGTCACATGGATATCGGACAAAATGGTCTCACCTTAGAGACGTATGTGTCCACGAGAGCAGGTGTTAAGTGATTCGAAGAGCCTGAGGGAATTATTGACATCAGTGAATTGGAAACTAAATAAGAAAACCTGTCCTTTATCCACAAACATTTCGATCCTATTACCTGCAGCAGATTTATCCCTAACCTGTATAGAAAATATTTCCACTCAAAACAAATAAACTCAGAAGGCTCTGTTTATCCTGTGACACTTCTTACCGTAACAATAATTGATATCCGATAAATATTATTACCATTAATGCGCGTAGCCACATAATCATGCGATTTGGTTACACCAAAACGGGTAAGTGAAGCTGAAGACCATCAGACAGCGACCACTCGCGCAAAATACCAACCGAGACACCAAAGGGAGACAAGACCGAACTGGCGGCACGAATTAGGAGTTCAACATATTTTTCAGAATCGATGGCAGCTGGCGCAACACTCATTCCCAGATCCCAGGCAACTACATCAGGCTCGCCGCGTGTGTAGACAAAGCGCACGCGCATGCCTGGTTTGACCGGAAAACCGGCGTTCTGCAGTTGGCGGGCAGCTCGCACAGCCGCTGTACTGGCTTTGTAGGCTTCCAGGGCATAACTGACCTTGCCATTGATCACCAGTTGTTCCGGCTGAACCGATCCTGATTTCAACTCCCGCAATGCCTGCTGATAATAGTTAAAGGCTTCCTGGATGCAATCATCCAATTCGTCTTTTGTGCGGGCTTGCCCCAGCAGGTTGATCATCTCTTTTTGAATTGCTGCAATCCAAAGCGGTGTATCACGTCTTCGTGCTTCCAACCCACGCACCTTGATCTCGCCGCTTTGAAAAACGCCAAAATAGCGGTTGGCGACTGGAACGCGCGGGTCGACCTTGGAAGGCAAGAATGCCACCCAGCGGTAAACCCCATCCAGGTTGATGGTCAGTCCGGTACGATGATTGATCTTTTTAATCAACTCAGTGAAGTGTTCTGGTTTGTTACAGCCCTTTTTCTTGACCCACAAGGCGTCCACATACATGTGCAGCACTTCAAAGCCCTCTTCTTCCGCCACATCCTTGGCGCGCAAGAGCACCTCGCGCCCGCCCCTGGTAACGGCTTCGTGCGCTTCGATGCGTCCGTATCGGGCATTTTTGTAGCCCAAAAAGCCAAAGCAAACCACCAACAGCCACTTCAGCGCCTGGGCGCGCTCTTTCAGGTTGGCTGCCAGGGGATGGTTTTCTGGGTAGGTCCTGACCTTTTGTTTGATGGCGACCCGTTTTTCATAGAGCGGTTTGAGTGTCAGCGGTACCACGCCCAAGTCATCATGAGCTGGAATCAAGCCATCTGGGAGTGGCACTTCCGGCGAGATGTTGCCTAAAATGATAATGGCTGGATACATGGAGATAAAGTCAATCTGAGCCACATCGGTATGCAGCCCGATGAGCGGTTGGTAGACCATGCCACCCCGGTCAGACTGGATCAACTGCAGACCGGTTTTGAATTCCTCGAACTGGCGTTTCTGGTAAGGCACCAATACGTCCTTTTCCAATGCGGTAATGACCTGCATGGCAGAGATGCCCTGACCCGGAGAAACACGAGCTGCCTTTTCGATCGGCAGGGTGGTTACACGTGCCATTTCGAGCGTGCCTGCCAGGCTGTAATCCGACCACATCATGGAAGATTTGCGGTCAATATGGCAGCGACCAAAGAGGTGTGCCTCTTCCGGTCGATAGATGATGTGTCCATAAGAGAAATAGGTGGTTTCCTTTTGCCAGCGTACCGGTCGATCTGTGTCGCGGTTGAGCTGCAGCGAGATGCTCTTTTCTTCCGCTTCTTTGAGCAAAAACGGGATCAGCCAGCTGTCCCCCCAGTCGGTCACCAGAATATCGGGGTTGTACTCAGCCAGGATCTGGTCGAGCGTTTGCAGATAGACACCCTGCGGATCGAGCGCCAGGCGCATCTCGAAACGATCGGAGTGGACCAGGAGGGACTTCACACTGCTGCGATTGGGGTCAGCATCCGGACTGACGCGCAGCACGCGCAAAGGCGGCAAGTCAGGGAACAACTCCCAACGGTTGTTGAGTGCCTGGATAGACTGAATCACATCGTTCTCGTCCACCTCCAGTTGGCACAACGCCAAAGGGAAAGCGCCATAGCGGGCGATGTAGCGCGTGCTGATAGCCAGATCGGCACCGTAATAGGTCAGATCCGGGTAAAGTTCTTCAATTTCGCGAAAGAGCTTCACCTGGCTGGCAGGTGACTCCATTTCAATCTGCATCACATCTACCAGCTGCTCTTCAAAAACATCCTGCTTGCGCTGGCGGCTGAGCGAAAGCACACCCGGACGCCCCGAAACCAGCTTCCAGAGTGCACGTAGATTCTCGTTCGGACCGGCAACATAAAAATTGACCGGAAAATGCTGCCTGAAACAAACCCGGCTGTCGTCATCAGCAGAGATAAACCACAGGCTCAGTCCCTCCTCCTGGTTCAGGTAGAGGTCCAGCAGCCAACCGGTAAAGATGCGGGTTTGGCTCATGGAGCCTCCTCAAAGTCGCTGTACGAACAGTAACTTTCTGGCTCGGCTATGACCAGTTCTTCCTCTTCCAGGGTGGAGTCCTTTTCTTCTTGTAGATCCTCACGTGGAGCTTCCAAGTAATTGGTGATCAACTTGAGGAAAACGTCTTCTTCCTCCAGGCGTACCTGGTCTTTGTGCTGATCGTGATCGTACAATTGGCGTTGGGTGGCTTTGAGCTGCTTGTAGACCTCCAGCAAAATGGCGATCAGGTACATATCGAGCGGGTAGAGATTGGAAGCATACGACGCCTCAGCCAAATGCAGACGCGACATGACCAGAAGCTCATCCAAAATAACCTGGTCATCCTTACGCAGGGCGCGTTTGAAGCGGTTGAGCGCGGCTTCTTCCTCCTGCCAGGTTTGAGTTATGGATGCAATGGTTCTTCCCATGATTGTCTCACTTAAAACAGAGCCAGCTGCAACTCCTGATCAGCAGGGAGGGGGAGCGGTTCTTCCCAGCAGATGTCGACACTGGCTTTCAATTTTTCGAGCAAAACGCTGCGGTTTTCAGCAATGGCGGGGATTGGGCGTGTACTGATCACCACTGGTGTGAAATGGCTCATGCTTTCGAGAATGTCCAGGCTGTGCGAGAGCAGACGCTGGCTGTCTTTGAGCTCCACATCCTCATCTAAAAAGGTCGCCAGCAAATCCAGCAGTACCAGTGGTCCACCAGGAGGGTTTTTGGCGGTTGCCTGAATCATGGCCAAAACCTGGTAGCAGGTAAAAGCACGGGAAAGGCGGATGTTATTCATCACGCTGACTGGGTCTGAGGTATAGGGACGGATCAGCCTGGCAACGGCGTACATGTTGGAACGGTTGCCGCAATCCAAAACGGTAACCGTCTGCCTCAGTGCCAGGGCAGAGATGAGCTGCAGCATACGGTCAGATAGCGCGTGCACGCCGATGGCAAGAAAACGCTTGGGCGGCAGTGGCATTTTGAAGAGGGTCAGTGAGTCAGAGCGGTATTGTTCCATCATGTTCTAATTATATAGAACATGTGTTCTAATGTCAAGAAAAATAGGGATAAATTGAATGAATCTGGTCTTTTATGGAACATCATTAATAGTTTGTTCAAAATAATCAAATACAAAAAAAGGGAGGGGGGTAAAGGCGCGATTCTATGGGATAATACAGCCAGACAATCTGGTCTGGAAGGCAGTGAATAGTTTGCCTTGGTTTGTTAGCGCTTTTCTCTGCCTCATCTCACATTCCAGACTCATTGAGAAAGGGAATCATTTATGAACAAAAAAGTCATCATTACAGGGTCGTGTCGGACCGCGATAGGGAAGATGAGCGGAATGCTCTCAACAGTTCCCGCGGCAAAACTGGGCGAGGTTGTAATCCGGGAAGCGATCAAACGGGCAGGGATCCAACCAACCGATGTTGATATGGTTTACATGGGTTGTATTTTGCAGGCTGCCCAGGGGCAAAACGTTGCCCGCCAGGCTGCTGTGAATGCAGGCATTCCCGTGGAATCACCGGCAGTAACAATCAACGTTGTGTGTGGTTCTGGTCTCGAAGCAGTCAATATGGCTGCGAGGATGATCTTGCTCGGCGAGGCCGATGTGGTGGTTGCCGGCGGCATGGAAAATATGTCTGCTGCAGCATACGCGCTGCCACAGGCACGCGCTGGATACCGTTTGGGTGACGGAACCCTGGTGGACACGATGGTGAATGACGGATTGACTGATGC
>CAZDPK010000004.1:0-24698 GCA_964507335.1 uncultured Anaerolineaceae bacterium
CGTCCATCTGATCAGTCTTGTTCAAGAAGACCAAAATGGCGGGAACCTCAACCTGGCGGGCCAGCAGAACGTGTTCTTCAGTTTGGGGCATGGGGCCATCGGGAGCACTAACAACCAGAATAGCACCATCAACCTGGGCTGCACCGGTGATCATGTTCTTGATATAGTCACGGTGACCGGGCATGTCAACATGAGCATAGTGACGCTTTGCGGTCTCATATTCAACATGAGTAATATTGATTGTAATACCACGAGCTTTTTCTTCCGGGGCGTTGTCGATCGAGTCGTACGCGCGGAATTTGCCAAAGCCACGCATAGCCTGGACTTTAGTAATAGCCGCGGTCAGGGTGGTCTTGCCATGGTCAATATGACCCATCGTACCGATGTTCATATGAGGCTTTGAGCGGTCAAATTTTTGTTTCGCCATCTTTTCTCCTTAATAATGACTAAATATTTTCTCTATTTTTCGGCAAGAGCCCTCAATCGGATTCGGACCGATGACCTCATTCTTACCAAGAATGCGCTCTACCTACTGAGCTATGAGGGCGGCCTTGCCAGCCCGACCTGGCGGTCGGGTTAATGGACAGTGAAGGATTCGAACCTCCGAAGGCGCCAGCCAGCTGATTTACAGTCAGCCCCCGTTGTCCACTTGGGTAACTGTCCAATTTTTCCATAGGGCGCTTGCATTTACCCGCTGGAGATTATGATCGAAAATTTCGACCACAATCGCAAATGAGTAAACTGAGCCGACGATGGGAATCGAACCCATAACCTACCACTTACAAGGCGGTTGCTCTACCATTGAGCTACGCCGGCGCCCGGGAAATATTGCGTTGTTAATTGTTACTCACAGACTAAAAAGTATATCAAAATTTGCACGCTTACGCAAGGCTGAATACTTCCAGTCCTACAATTGCAAGTCGAGAGTTTATCAGGTTAAGCCTGCTTAGTCAAGGGAAATGCCTGTTTCAAAACTGCCATTTTTGCCATTATTTGTGTTTTTCTTCAAAAACTATTCTTTCCGACAGAAACGCGATTTGTTGAACTGGTTTATCCAAGATTCTCCTCGCCTGGCGAGCAGAAAGTAGTGGAGAGGCTGGCCTTCTGAAGTCAGTCGGCAGATTCTACGATTTGTTCCAATATCCCCACCACTGTCAGCACCTGTTCTTTGCTAACACGCTGCGAGGGTTCTCCTCTCCGGATACACTCCAGGTAATGGGATAACTCAGCCTTGAACATACCCGTTGGCGGCAAGTTGATCCCGGTAGGTATTTTTTCTTTCTCCTCCGTGTCAAAAACGATTGGGTCAGCTTGGGCAGGATAGGCAATCAAACCTTTTTCATCATTTACAACCACCGCTCGCTCAAAGTAAATCCGCCAGCGGGCAGTAAATGGAAAATTGGCATTAAACCAGGCTGCTTCTGCCGCCACCGAATGGTCCGCATATTGGTAAATAAATCGGCAGTGCTCTTTATAACTTTTTCCTGAATTGCCACTGCAAGTCAGATTGAAACTTAAGGGCGCGCCAAACAGACTGACAATGACATCAAGATCATGGATGTGCAAATCAAATGGGAGCAAACCGCTTTTTTCCTTGTCGAACAGCCAGCCATTTTTTATCCAGGTTGGGCAGGCTGCGAGCCTCTCAAAGTTTGCGTCCAAAACTCTGCCAAAACGTTGACTATCAACTAATTCGTGTAAGATTTCAATTTCTCTTGAAAATTGCAGAACTTGCCCAACGAACAACAATTTGCCCCGACTCTCAGCAAGTGCGTACATTTCCTCAGCATCCGCCAGGTGGAGCGCAATTGGTTTTTCGGTAACAACGTTTGCCCCAGCTTCAAGCGCTTGCATACAGTGGGTTTTGTGTAAGTAAGTTGGCGTACAGACATCGACCAGGTCCAGTTTTTCAGCATTCACCATTTCCCGAATGTTTTCGTAATAAGTCACTCCCCAGTCCTTTGCCCGAGACTTACCAACCCCTGGAACTCCCACCAAACCCACCACCTTGCATCCCTCGATATGTTGATAATTGTTGAAATGCACCGACCCCATTCCGCCACTACCGACAATCCCAATCTTCAGCATCTCCATCATATTGCTCCTGTTCGTTGAAAAACGAGCATTCTCGAAGTTAACGAATCAAGTAATTTCGTTAAAGCACGCCAATTTTCTTCAAATACTCACCCGACTTTCTCACCGCTTCGTCAACTTCAGCAAGTGAGCCGGGACCTTTGCTCGTAAATTCGATTTCGATACTTGCCGGTGCATCGTTCCCTTCAAGCAATTTAAAAATCTTTGGGAAATCAACATGACCATCACCCAACGCCGGGAAGTTCCATTCATTGTCAGCACCCGCCTTGTCCTTCAAATGTAGATGCCCGATTTTGGCAGCACAGGAACGCATATCTTCCACTGGCTCTTTTCCAGCGTACAAAATACCATTGGCAGTGTCAAAATTAATTCTTACCCGATCCGATCCAACCGCATCGACAATCTCTTCAATGATCGCGCAGGTGGAGTGTTCGCCATGATTCTCAAGCCCCAGCACCAAATTATATTTTTCCAGGTGCGGCAACAATTTCTTTAGATGCTCCGCCACTTCCTGGTTTGAGGCATGCGCCTTATCCTTGAGATGTGCTTCACCAACCGATGAAGTGATATAAGCGCACCCAAAAAAGTTCGCCAGGCGCATGTTCGCGATGAAATCGGATATTCGCTCCTGGTCCATCAGGTTGCAATGACCACTCATCGAAATCGGTTCGATGGCATAGTCATGCAGTTTATCTTTGATACGCCACAATTCCTCAAAACTCATATTCGGGAAAACATGCTCGGTCCAACCTTTTGTGGCGGTCAACTCGACATGATGGAAACCCGCAGCCTTGATTCCATCCAGAGCCTCATCAAGGCTAAAACCGTGGTAAGTGTTCGAATTTATTGCTATGATTCTTTTTTGCATCAATCCACCTCAAATCACGTATTGGTCCAGGTATCGTGCCGAGAGATAAAGGCTGTCAATAATTTTTGCCCTACTACTCTCGAACGCGCGGTCTTCCACTTCCACGCAGGCATAGCCGTCATAACCAATATCTCTAAGCGCGCTGACAAAGGCTCCCCAATCAACATCTCCCTGCCCCGGTAATTTCGGCGCCATGAATTCCAGCGGGTATGCCAACACCCCAACTTGATCCAGTTTATCTTTGTAGAGTTTGATATCCTTAAAATGGACGTGCAGAATTCGGTCCTTGAATTCATAGAGCGGCTTCAGATAGTCCATCATTTGCCAAACAAAGTGGCTGGGGTCAAAGTTGATTCCAAAATTGGCTGAAGGAATGATGCGAAACATCTCACGCCAGATTTTTGGTGAGGTAGCCAGGTTCTGACCGCCAGGCCATTGGTCACGTCCAAACAGCATCGGACAGTTTTCGATCGCAATTTTCACATCGCGTGTCTCAGCATATGCCACAATATCAGGCCACGTGCGTTCAAAATCAGCCAGGTTTTCTTCAATATCCCGATTCTGGTCCCTGCCAA
Organism: uncultured Anaerolineaceae bacterium; assembly: GCA_964507335.1. Taxonomy (GTDB): domain Bacteria; phylum Chloroflexota; class Anaerolineae; order Anaerolineales; family Anaerolineaceae; genus Mesolinea. Next base: position 3,538 of record CAZDPK010000004.1, read on the forward strand.
TGAAGGTCGTTACCATACCTATCTGAAGCATTTTGCTTGCATCAATTACCTTTTTTAGATGAGCAATGTTGAAAGCCCGTTTTTCAGGATCAGGATCCATGGTGTTCGGATAATAAGCCAACGATGAGATCTCAACCTCACGATTCCGGCAATATTCCAGGATGGCGTCGGCTTTTTTCTCATCCAGATTATCAACATCAATATGAGAAACGCCTGCGTAACGTCTTTCTGCTTCACCCGACGGCCAGCAGGCAACTTCCACACAGTCATAGCCAAAATCAGCCGCTATATCAATCACCTCTTCAAAAGTCCAGCCATCCAAAATTGCGCTGACAAAACCGAGTTTCATATTTCTTTCTCCTTTATTCGACTTTTACTGTTCTTTCAGTTTGTGAAGATTCGATGCTGGCGAAGACAACTTTCATCGATTCCAGCACTTTATCAGCCGCAAGTTCGCCGCCCTGCCCTGTGATCACACTTTCAATAAAGGCGTCGATGACGCCCGAACTGGTCTGGTTGTCGTTGGTCTGAATCGCATCAATCTCGTAGTAAATTTTCTCACCATCTTTAAGGAAAAGTTGGATGCTGAATTGAGGATCCTCATACAGACGCAAAATTCCCTTTGTTCCGTAAATAATGGTGGTGTTATCTTCCGGACCGTAAAAAGTCCAGCTGGCAGTCATTGTCCCCACGGCGCCATTTTCAAGTTTGTAAACGCAAATGGCAGTGTCATCTACTTTGATCAGTTCGCCATCTGCTCCGCGTTTATCTATGGTGGTAAGGTGGGCTGTCGTTTCTACTATCTTCTGATCGGTTAAGAACAACAAAAGGTCGGTCTTATGGATGCCCAGGTCAGCCATGGCACCCATAACAGCGATGTTCTTATCAAAAAACCAGGTATTCTTGCCCGGATCGATGCTCCAGGTTTCAGGTCCGCCATGACCAAAAGTTGTCCGGAATCCGATGATCTCACCGAGTTCACCATTGCGGATTATCTCTCTTGCTCGTATGTGTGTCTTTGTCAGGCGTTGATTTTGGCCAATCAACAGAACCTTACCAGCTTTTCGTGAGGCATCTACCATTGCAAGGCAATCTTCCAGCGTGGTAGCCATTGGTTTCTCACATAGTACATGCTTGCCTGCTTGCAGCGCCTGGATTGTGATTGCGGCGTGGGTGTGGTTTGCCGTGCAAACGCTCACCGCGTCAATACTCGGATCTGCCAACAGGTCTTCAATACTCTTAAAAGCGGTACCACCATAGGTTTCACTGATTGCCTCAGCCCGAGCGAGGTTGAGGTCGTAAAATCCGACAATATTTGCGTCGACATTTTCCAGATATTCAGGGATATGCCTTTTTTGGGCAATTTTCCCGCAACCGATTATTCCGATGTTGATCATAGATTGCTCCTTTTGAAACTTAACTGAGGCTTTCTTTTTTCTGCAACAATACCGCCCCAATGACAATTACGCCCTTGAAGGCTTCTCTGAGGAAGGGAGGGACACCGAGAAGGTTTAACAAATTGTTCATTACCGCAATAATCAGCGTGCCGAGCACTGTGCCGATGATGCTGCCTTTTCCACCCGACATCCGTGTTCCGCCCACAATTACAGCCGAGATTGCATCCATTTCGTAACCCGAACCCGCATTGGCATAATCCATTGCGCCAATCCGGGAAACCTGCAGTACCGCTGCCAAGCCTACCAGAATTCCAATAATGGCATACACCCGGTTCTTCACACTATGGACATTCACGCCGCTCAATTTTGTCGCCTTTTCATTAGACCCAACTGCAATAACCTGGCGACCAAACTTTGTTCGGACAAAAATGACGTGAATGATCAAGGCAAGGATGATCCAATAGATAATTGGCATAATAAGTTGTTTGCCCATCGAGAAACTGGCGATCTGAAGAAAAGGTTTGGGTACGATGGGGTTGTATCCGGTCATGAATTGTTGGGTTACACTGCGGAAGATTTTCATCGTGCCGAGCGTGGCGATAAACGGTGGCAGCTTCCCGGCAGTGATCAGTAATCCCGTTATTCCACCTAAGGCTGCCCCCATGATCACCGAAACCAGGATCGCAACCAAATACGCTGGAACTCCGGTAAGCCCTAATCCAAGCAGGATGCCTTTAGGACCAGTGTCAATTAACATCATCAACATAGCACCAATCGCGACCAACATAGATCCAACGGACAGATCTATTCCACCTGAAATAATTACCAGGGTCATACCCAGGGCAACGATACCGATGGCAGCATTGTTACGCAGAATATTTATCCAATTCTGCACCCAGGTACCAAACCAGATACCAATACTGGGATAATCAAAACCCAGTGCCAGCGTCTGAAGTATGATCATTACTACTAATGCCATTCCGGTGCTAAAAAGAGGGTTTTCGGTCCAGGAAGTCCGGAACCAATTGAATGATTTTACAATCCGAGTTTTTGCAGAATTTACCATGGGTTTACCTTAATTGAATTTCTTCCAGACCTGTTGCCAGGCGCATAATTTCATGTTCATCCATTTCACTCCCACTTAATTCCCCCTGAATATGTCCGTGAAACATGACTATCGCACGGTCACATACGCGGATGATCTCCTGAGCTTCACTGGACAAGACAATCACCGCCACACCTTCATCAGCCAGGTTGAGTATGATGTCATATATTTCTTCTTTAGCGCCTACATCAACACCCTGGGTGGGGTTATCTAAAATTAATACACTGGGTTCTTTGCTGAGCCATTTTGCCAAAACAATCTTTTGCTGGTTACCGCCTGAGAGTCTGGTGATTAATTCGGTTCTTTGCGCCAATTTGATTTGAAGCTTCTCCACCTGGGAGTCAAAGATTCTGGTTTGTGAAAGTGAATCAATAAAACCAAATTTACTGATATAAGGCCAGATGACGACTGAAGCGTTTTCAAGGACGCTCATATCTTTGATAATGCCATTTTCTTTTCGATTCCGCGGCAAGTAAGCCAGACCTTTTGCTACAGCATCTGTAGTGTTTAAGATCCGTAGTGGTTTACCGTGCAAATACACTTGTCCGCGATAGGACGATCCGGCTCCAAAAATAGACTGAAACAGTTCGCTTCTTCCATCACCAAGGAGCCCTGTAATACCTAAAACTTCCCCTTTTCGTACACTAAAACTAACATCATGGAAATTATGCCCGTCCTCCAACGCTTCTACCCGCAAGGCTTCCTCCCGGTCTATCTTTTCCCTCTGCAAGCTAGTCACCCTAATTTCGTGACCAACCATCATCCTTGCCAGATCACCAGTATTTACCTTGCTAATGTCGCCTTCACCCGCTTTTTCGCCATCTCTCAACACCACGTAGCGATCACAAATTTGCATTACTTCGTTCAATTTGTGTGAAATAAACACGATGCCAACCTTCTGTTCTCGCAGAGTTCGCATCATATTAAAGACCCGCTCAATTTCTGTCACAGTCAGTGAAGTAGTGGGTTCATCCATGATAATGATGGATGCTTTCATTAAAAGAGCCCGGGTAATTTCGACAACTTGTTTATAGGAGGAATCGAGATCGCTGACCATTGTCCTGGGGTTAATATCCAATCCGAGTCTGTCAAAGATTTCGGCAGTTTGAGCAATCATCGAGTCCGAATCAAGCAAACCGTTTTTCTTTGTCAGCTCCCGCCCTATGAACATGTTTTCATAAATATTCAGATCATTGATCAGGTTAAGTTCCTGGTGGATAAACGCGATCCCTGCTTTCAACGAATCTGCTGGTGTCAGGAACTGCACCACTTTCCCATCAACGACAATTTGTCCCTGATCAGGTTGATGGACTCCACCCAGGATGTTCATCAGAGTGGATTTCCCTGCACCGTTTTCTCCAATCAGAGCACAAATTTCCCCACCCTTAACCTCAAAGTTGACATCTTCGAGAACTTCATTAGCACCAAAGGATTTATGGATATTTCTTAATTCAACCAGCATCTTAACTTTCTTTAATGAAGAGGCTATGGTTTGACCCATAGCCTCTACTTTTCTGTTATGAAAATCTTACTTTAGTCGAGGCTAAGGTTCTAGTAAGGTGAATTTTCATCCAGGAATTCCTGGTAGTTTTCGCGGTCAACGATTGTGGTGGGCAAAATCACCACTTCTGAGACCGTCTCGCCCTTAAGGATGCTCAGAGCCATATTGAAGGCATCACGAACCATCGCGGGGCTGTAAAGTGCGGATTGAATCCAAATATCTTCATTCTCGGGCATCATGCGGAAGTATTCCTGCATACCGCCGCCACCGGTGATGACTTTAATGTCAGTGCGGTTGGCTTCACGGATTGCCTGAAGAGCGCCGATGGAGGTTTCATCGTCCATCGAATAGACAGCATCGATCTTGTCATGAGAGGTTAAGATGTCTGCCATATCAACCAACCCATCTTCACGGGTAAACTGGGTTGCATATGAAATGACTTCCATGTCAGGAGCGATTTCAGCCAGAGTTTCCTCAAAACCAGCTTTTCTCAGTTCAGAAACGGAACCAGAGGTTGGGACTTCCAACATGATTACAGTGCCTTCTGTGCCGATTTTGTCGACAATGTAGTGAGCACCCTGGACGCCCATGTCCTTGTTGTCTCCAGACAGACGGTAGACGCCTTCTGCGTTAATGGCAATATCAAAGTTTACGACAACAATGCCATCGTCAATAGCAGCCTGAATGGGGACTTCCATACCTTCCCATTGTGGGAAGGCAACAATTGCCTGGGCACCCCAGGTGAGAAGATCGTCCAACTGAGTGGTCATTTCTTCCGCGTTGGTGCTGGTGTAAAGTTTGTATTCAACTTCATCTGCCAGTTCTTTTGCGCGTTGTTCAGCATTATAGGCAACTGCAGCCACCCATCCATGGGTCACAGCCGGAGCGAGGATACCGATTTTATATTTTTCTGCCACAGGAGCGACTGGCTCCTCCACTTCTGGTGCAGTGGGAGCGGTGGGTGCAGGTGTGCAGGCGCTGAGCACCATGACACCAATTAGCACCAGGGACAATAAGGTAATAACTTGTTTCTTCATATTTTCTCCTTTGAATAGTTATTAACCATCAGAATGTACCTTCTGATGGGTCAAATCGTTTTTTTTGGCAGTCGATTCGCGTACTACCAGTTGATGATCAAGATACACCAATCCGGTTTCAGTGGATTGTTTTTCCAACCTGTCAAACAATATTTGGGCTGATGTCTGACCCATCTCGTAACAGGGTTGAGCGATGGTAGTAATGTATGGGTGGTGCATGGTCGTATATTCGACATCATCAAAACCTGATATGCTCAATTCTTGCGGGGTAGCAATGTTGAGTTCCTTTGCAGCGCTTATGCTGCCCAAAGCGAACGTGTCAGAGATGCAAAAGATTGCTGTAGGTCGATTCTCCATTTGCAACAGTTCCAGCGCGCAAGCCCGGCCAGATTGGAAAGAATAGTCGCTTGAGCCCAATTTAATATACTCAGGATCAACAGTAAGATTTGCCTCCAGCAGGCTATCCTTGTAAGCTTGAGTACGGATCCTGGTGGACATATAGTCGTTATTGCTGCTAATTAATGCGATTCGTGTGTGTCCAAGCCCCATCAGATGAGCCATCATATCCCGGCTTGCCTGGTAATTATTGATACAAACCGCAGGTGCGCTTTCAGTGTCAACAAATTCGCTGCACTGAACGATTGGAAACCGGGATGCGGCATGGTGGAAAACCTCATAATCACGCAGCCCGTCCATCAGAATTGCGCCATCTACACGACCTTTGTAAAGCATCTGGATACCTTCCAACTCCCTTTCAGGGTCACTATTCGTCGTATACATCACCGCGCTAAATCCTTTTTGATAAGATGCCTCGGTAATGCCAGCTAAGATATGAGCATAATAGGGGTTGGTGACGTTTGGACAAACAATTAAAATGACCCGGGTCTCTTTTTTTCGTAGATTCCGGGCCATCTGGTTAGGTTCATAACCAAGTTTTTCAATTGTTTCCTGAACTTTTGCGGCGGTCGCACCGCTTACTGTGCTCGTTCCGTTCACCAGGCGCGACACTGTCGCAACAGAAACTCCGGCTTCTACTGCCACGTCCTTAATGGTGACTTTTGAGCGATTCATTCCAGGTTGATTTCCTCGCAAAGATTAATGTAATGGTTTACTGTAATCCTTTACATAGAATAGCAAAATAATAATGAAATGTCAATAGATGTTTACAAAATCTGCTTGTTCTTATGGACGATCTTTGATTAAACCGTTCAGCAGGTCTTCGCGAATGCGTTCAAAGAGGATGTGCCTGCCCTCAGACATCAGGTCTGGGTTGATTCGTTTCAGTTCCAGGCTGCCAGTGCTATTGCCAATGTCTTCGCCAACCAACAAGCCACTGACTGCAGATTCGACGCTGGCATATAAATCACTTCCTAGCACTCCCACCACTTTTCCAGCTGCTTCCAAACCTGCCTGACCTTCTACGCCAACCACGGTAATGTTTTTAGAAGCCAGGTAGGTCATCAGATCCAGTGAGGAAATCTCTGGCTGCACGTAGATGGCGGTAACCGCCAGGCTAAGCAGCGAATCTGCCGCAATCTGCCAGCTGTTTGGGTCAGCAGGATTCGAAACCTCAGCCGCGAAAGGGTAATAGGGTTGGCTGACAAACGGCGGATACAAGGGCTTGCACAGACCGCAGAAATAGCGCGCACCAGTAATGAATGAATCGCGGGTGCGGTTGCCAAGGTCATCGCCTCCAAGCGTGAGGACCCCCACCCGGTAATCAGGTGTTGTAAGAGCCAGGGTGTAGCCAGCCAAAAAGGCAAGCTGCTCCGACGATCCGCCCTCGCTGGTGACGGCATGCACATTTATCAAGGCTGGAGTCAGCCCGCTCACATCCACTGCCACGATTTTGAGATCTGGTAACTGTTGATTAATGGACTCAATTTGAGCGGCATTTGCTGTGGTCACCAAAATTTTTACCGAAGGGGTGATTTGCTCAGCAGTGATCGACTCGTGTCTTTCGAAAGTGAGATTATTGGTTTGTGTGTAGACCGTCAAACGTTCTGTTAAAGCAGTATTATGACCAGAATCCGTTCCAGCCCAAAAAACAATATCACTGCTTACCAGAACCTGGGCTGCTTCGGTTGGGATTGCCGTTTCCGCCGCAGGCACAAGAACCGTTTCTTCGGTCTCCATTGGCTGGGTATTGGCGGGGGCAAACGTTGCTGTGGGCTGCTGTGGATTGCATGCAGAAACCAGCAAGACCAGGATCAACAGAAGAAGCATCAGGGTGGGTTTGGTTTTTATCATGGCTGTATTTTATCTTAAGCCGCGTGCAAGTTGAAATTTGTAACAGTATGATTTTATATTTCGGTCGTAGGGACAACCCTCCATTGTCTCCCTCGAAAAGGTGCGGCGCAAACCCATACCCAACGCCTTTTAGTTTTCACTCATTCCCATCAGCTGACATCGGGCACAAACCCTGCAACTATACAATCGCAGACAAAAACCAACCAGGAAAAAATCATGAGCATACCTACTACCGAAACCCGACCCGATAGTCTCCATAAGGCACCTCGCAGCCAATTGCATCAGGTAAGAAAGGTGCTGGCAACAGCTGGCCCCCGCCAATTCAAGGATTTCATTGACGATCTGATCAAGCGCAATCAACTAAACCTGAATTCTTTCTGGCAGCTTATCTTAAGCCTGGCTCTTCTGGCTGTTGGTCTGATCGCCGATCTGCCCCTGCTGGTGCTGCTCTCTGCTGTAACTGTACCCGTTTTGAACCCTATGATCGGGCTGGTCCTCTCTGGAATTAAACCTTCTGGTCGCTATTTTGGAAAGACCTTTATTTTTGTTGTGATCACAGCAGCCGCGTTCTTTGGCACCGGTTGGTTGATCAACCTTGCCAACCCATCGTCGGTCAGCGCTAATCAAATCAATGGCTTTTTTGCGATCAAAAACGGTTGGTTGGAATGGGTGGTCCTGGTAGTCACTGCGATTATGACGGTCTATCTCTTTCTCTATCGTCCAGGGGGTCCCTCTGTAGTGGCTTCTACGGTGTTTGCATATCTTATCTTCATCCCAATCACGATGGCTGGATTGCTTTTCGCCCAGGGGGATCAGGCAGCTGCAATTAACCTGCTTATCCTCTCCGGGGCGCGCTTTATTATCAGCATCCTGGTCTTGCTGATAACCACATGGGTTTTTGGTTTTTCACCTAGAGGGGCTTTGGGCTGGCTGATTCTGGCAATTGTAGTAATCGCGTCAGGAGTGGCGATTGTTGAGTTGCGCCTCAACCAGGCTTCGTTTTCTATGCCAGAGGCACAGCCATTAAAAGTGGTTGCAGCGGCGCCAACCAGAGAACCGTCAGCGTCAACCAAGCTACCGTCAACCTCAACTACAGTACCAACAAAAACAATTCAACCAATCTCCACAACCCAGCCCACCCAGAGCGAGGAAGCATCAACGTCAACCACTCAATATGCCCTGGTGGTATCTGAAAGTGGTGTCGTCGTTCGCGAATCTCCCTCAACCCAATCTGTGATCGTGACCTACATCAACAATGGGCTGCAAGTCACTTTACTCGGTGAGCAAGTAAACGATCAGGGGATGGATTGGGAGAAAATTATTGCTCCCGACGGCAAAGAAGGCTGGGTTGCCGCTCGTTTTTTGAGCATCGTTGAGCCGTAAATCAGGTTGTAAGAATTTCAAGGTTACCCAGAGGAACGCGGATAACCGTTTCGTCATTGCGCTCGATGACTGCAACCAGGCTTTGAATACCACTCGCCATTTGTTCACCTTCTTTTGGTAGTTCAATAATTTTTCCCACACTTCCAAAATAAGGCTGCCCTAACAAGCGTGCTGTCCGACCGATCAAAGCTGGTTCGGGTTCCGCAAACAACGCTGCGGTTTTTGCCGTTTCGCGGGGCTGAAAGAGTTCTGGTCTCACATCACGATATGGGTCAGCTTTACGGGCAACCAGGGTCACCTGGCTGTCAAGTAATTCATCTATCGCCAATCTGCTCAATTGATCCAGAACCGCCTCGCCAAAGCCCAACAGGCTCATTAAGGGTACTTCGAGTTGTTCCAATGCTGATCTGGTCGATGGGTCTAAAGTAGAAACCAGGATTCCAGCAACTCCTTTTTCCTGTAGAGCTTTTATTTCCTCAAACCTCGCCATACTATCGAGGAAGACGATCGCGTCTTTCAGCTCAACCTGGTCGCCTGGCTTGTCCGCGGCAATCACCACAAGCTTTCCAATGGCTATCCTGCCATTTCCCCAGTTTCCCCGCAGACTGAATCCACGTGAGTCGATCAACGCGCCAAGCCCTGGGAGGATTTCGCTTACCATACCCCCGATCGGCGTCCTGACCTGGATCGTTCTCTCACCCATCGCCAGTGTCACACGCCCGTCCCTGACCGCGACCACTTTTCCGTCATCTGGTGCCCTGAAAAAACGAGAGATCAAGCCAGCTTTTTTTGCTATCACATCACCACGCTGCACTTCTTCACCTGCCAGCCGCTTGATGCAAGCTTCAAGGTCGGTTTCTTTGAGCCGGAATTGATTGAGTACATCAAAGACCTGGAATTTGGCAGGCAAAACCGCCTCAGCTATCACGTCCCCCGCTTCAACACTTTGACCAAGGTGAACATTTACCATCCCGGGAACAGGCAACTCTACCGGGAGGCTCAATAGGTGATCTGTTTGAATGATTGCGCTTTTCACCATCATGCTCCCAAGTTCCACAGCCAATCCCGGCGTACTTCGCGTCTTGTTTTTTCATCAACCGGCAGGAAAAAAGGTCTGCCCCTGGCGTCAATGACCAATCCGAGTTGGCTTGGGCTGGCATTTACCCAACCTCCCAGACCCCGCAAGCCCATGCCCACATCGCTTTCCGGTTCGGGTGCCAGGTAGACGCGAAGATCATTGTCAGGAACCGTTTCAAAGCGCTTCAACTCGGCCTGATAAACCTGGTAATGCTCCCGAGTCTCCCCGTAGCCTTCATCCACTTCAATCTGCAGCACTTTTTGACCTGCATCAACAGGACTGTCCACGTTGATGATGGTGGCTAATCCCCTGAAAACATCGCTATCTGCGATTTGAACAGGCAATAAGGGATCAAATTCTGCTAATGCGCCAAGTGCCGTGATGACCTGGAAATCGTCGCCAACCAGGGTCGTGATCCCGTGGGGTAAGATGCCATCCTGGGCGACCATAAAGGTATGTCTTGCGCCAGGAAGCCGCTCGAAACTGCTGCCACTGAGCAAAATTGGTTCAAAATTATCCATCAATCCAAGCCGATCATCATAATGAAAACTATCGTGGAGTTCTGCCAATTTGCTCAGTAAACGTCGGATACGAACACACATCCAGGCAGTTTCCATGCTCATTTCTTCAATGGTTACCGGCACAAAACCAGGGTGCAATTCACGATTCGCCAGGTATGCGGCGGCCGTTGCCTGTTCGATCGATTGGTCAGACTGGATAAGTACTTCAGATTCAGTTTCCTCATCCACCTGGGAATTCTGCCAGACCCCCATTCTCTTGCCATCCTGAACAGCAATAACATGAGCGTGGTCCGGCTCGAGGTGGATCTGCAAAACACCTTTGCCAGTTGTCAGGGTTTGTTCCAGCCAATGATCCATCCTTGCACGCGCGAATTCCCCTGGCAGTAAATTCACATAAGGCTGATTAGTCAGTTCCCATAATTCGGGGAATTCTTTCAAATGCAGCCGACAGATCGCCGCCATAAGAGCCTTGTTGGCAAATGAAAGGTCTTCGCGCCCGCTTTCTGGCTGAATATTTCCGGCGATGTGCAGGTCTTCCCCTGCCTCAATCTCCAATTTGACAAAATCTACCAATGACTGGTTGCCTGCGTAAACGATTTGCGGGCGGTTGATGGCACCCCGCAGTTGAACCAGCAAACGAAGGTTGCTGATCACCGCTCGAAGCGCTCTTTCAGGTCCGCCATCCACACCTCCTGCCAGGATCAGCAGGTCGAAGGGAGTGGTGGTTAATTTCTCCAGTTGTGCTGAGATGTTCGGTTCGTTTTGCAGGCTAATTTCAAGGACAATTTCTGTGTTGTAAAAGCGAGCCAATCTGCGCAGCGGTTCCATGGAATACTTCTCAGAAATTCCAACCAAAACCACCCTGATCGGTTTACCAATGGACATGGTTAGACCCACACCTCGCAAACCGGGGATGCTTTGATCGGTTTCGATTTGAAAACGCTTGGCTGTGGACAGCAAATTCAGTCCTGTTCTTTCTTCCAACTGCTGGCTTACCTTGTCGATTGCTGCTATCAGCCCTTGATCAAGCCCGGAATAAGTTGGTGTGACAGCACGTGCAACCAGCGCAAAACTGCCCGATTGGTCATCAAACAACCATGCTTGTGTGCGCTGAGAGGAGATGTCGATGCTAAGGTAACTTGAAGTCATGATCTCTCTCACCAAAGCCTTACAAAGTCAACCAGATATTGAATGTAAGCGATCAGTGCAACCAAACCCGTGCTGAAGAGCCCCACAAAAATTGCGCCAAAAGTGATTCCGATAAACACCTGGCCAAAGCCACTCACTCCATCCAACCAGGAACGGTTGAGGTCGTCTTGTTGCTTCAAAGTTTTCCGGTGATGGAAAACAAACAACACTGCCAGAATCCCAGCAAGCATAATGAAGGCTTCAAAAATACCAGTCCAATTGGGCTCTCCAGCAGAAGTCATCTTGCTGGGGTCAAAGGCATTTACGATGGTAAGCAATTGAGGCACCAACGTTCCGCGGGTCAGACCAATAATTAAAGCTGCCGCAACAACTCCACTCAAAAAACCCAGAGGAACCCCAGAAACCTGACTGTTTTTTCTGAAAAGAAGCCAAATCAACAAAACTGAGAATAAAAGTGGTACAAGCGCGAGCAGCGCCGATGTCTGTGGGAACGCGCCAAGCGGGTTGATCGCCATTGGTAAAATCACTTTTTGCAGAAGCACCAGGAAGGTAAAACCGGCTGTCATCCCAACCAGGGAGTACATGGCAATGCCAAAAAGAAGGGTATCGCCGAGTAAATAACTGAAAACCATCAGGCTCAAAACCAGACCGGCCAGCAGAAGCAGGAGATCAATGGTGCTCATTGCTTCCGCTCCTCTGCCCTACGCTGCGAGTCTTCGTCCGCCTTCATGATCATTCCTAACAGCAAGACCATGATCATCAGTATGATTCCCACCTGGAAGGCTCGTTGATTGACCAGGTTTTCCGGTTCAACATCCAGTGCTTTGGCATCGGCAATCCCTGCGACAAAACCTTGCAGTTGACCGGAATCGTGATATGGCAGCAGCATCGGTGCAGAAACTGCCGTCGTGACAGCTGAAGTCTTGATCGTCGGCTGCCAGGGGCTGATTTGTTCCAGCCACATGCGCACAAATTCAGCAGAATCGCTGATCAGTACAACCTGCGTAATACTTTTAAATAAGTTCGGGTCGTCATTAAAAGCCTGGTTAATTGGCAACTCGCCCCAACTGGGGGGCTCTCCAACAGCCATAGCCAGGTAGCCAAGCATTCCACCGGGAACAAACTCGTCCGGGGCTTGATCGGGCTCTACTGAATTACCCGCCAGCCAGAGGTTCTCCGGGTTGGAGGTCACAATGCGAATGCTGTTTCCCTTTTCATACAGGATCGCCAAGGTTCTTTCAGCCAGCGGCTCGATGTCAGTGCGGGTGGCAGCCTGAAAATCCAATACGATTAATACCGCATCACCAGGAACGATGGACTCAAGGTTTTTTGCATATGCAACAGCAGGCGTGGACAAAGGCAAATCGACAATACCGGTAGGTCCTGCCAGGATTGCCAACGTCACTCCCAAAATCAAGAGCAAACTAAGTACTAATCTGCCGATTTTGCTTTGCCGGCTGGTTTCATGCAGGACTGCGATGGTTCGACGCCCTTCCTGCCCGATGATCTCAGAGAAGACCTTGGCACGCTCACGCTGGTTTTTCAACAAGAGCAAATCCGGTAAGATTTCTGCGGTCGAGTGAGGTTCTTCCTTTACCGACTCGCCGCTGTTTTCTACTTCAGTCTCTTCTTTTGCTGGCGTCTTTCCAGATTCCCCTTCAGTTTCCAGTTTTAGAACGTCTTCAGCCTGGATCGGCTCATCAATCTGGTCGGCGTGTTCCAACTCTCCTGAAGGCAGGTAAGGCTCCACACTACTGCCAAAACTATCCTCTTCATCTTCAGGGATATTGTGAATAACTTCAGGTTCAGTCTGAGGAGTTTGAATGTCAATGACTTCATCTACTTGATTTAATGATGTTGCCTCATTTTCTTGTTCATTAAGGGTTGGAATGCTTACTTCGGTGGTTATCTCTTCTTCAGCTTCATCTTCAGGTGTCTCCGGCAGCCCCATCTCACGCCGCAGTAATTCCTGTAGTTCCTCTTCGGTCCACTCATCGTCGCCTGCGTCCTTCATCCCCGAAGAAACATTAATTGCCTGAGAGTCATCCTCACGATCGGGGTGCAGCTCACGAATTCGACGCAGCCACTCCGGGTCACCATTTTCGTCAATCAGGTCCGATTCGATCCTTCGGGATCTCCTGGCTTTTTCCCGTTCATTTTGCTCGCGAATGCGCCGCATGATCTCATCGAAGGCTTCGTCCACTTGTTTGCGCCCTTCTTGAGATCGACGGTCATCCATCGCGATGCCCCCCTTGGCCAACTCCCCGGCAGCGTCTTCCTCTTCTTTAGCGCGTTGACGAATCCGGTCTAACCAATCAGGGGATTCTTTGCCAGAGTCGGGCTGATCTTCCTCTGTATTCCCTACCCCTTCCCTGGTATCTTCCTCAACATTTTCAGTTTCCGCCAGCAGCGGACTTTCGTCCAAAGAAGCCAAAACTTCGGAAATGGGTGTAACTGCATTCTCTGAAGCTTCATCTTCAGAAGGAATCGTTGCCTCAAATCCCTTCAACTCGAAAAGCTCTTCCAGCTCCTGTCCGCAACGAATACAACGCAGTGTGTAGGCAGCGTTTTCCTGACCACAATGCGGGCAAATTCTCAGCTCATCTGGTTGCTCACTCATGCAGAGCCTCCTGTCCGAACAAAACCCGCAGCCCTATTAGCAATGCGCCTAAAGCGACTCCGATCAACAAACCGCGCGCTCCAATCAAGGGTAATCGCTGCAAGGTTGAAACAAGCTGGCTCAAACCTGGGTTTGAATCCAAACGCAGGAACCCCATGTTCAAAAAGAGAAAGATCAGGGCGCTTAACCCAAACGAGACGGTCAAAATCGACCAACCTCTCACTCGGAAGATTTTGACAGCCGCGCTCATCAACACAAGCGCGATCAGTGCCATCAGCGCGTTTTCAAGCGGCACCAAAACCGTCCGAATTCCGTCAAGATAAGCGGGGTCATCCAACCCCAGGTACCAACCGAGACTCAAGGTTCCTAAGAAAGACATAACAAGAACGATGCTGTACAGAAAGCCTTTACGCCCCTTGACGATATAACCAAGATGTGTGACCACCAGGCTGGCGATCGCTACCAGTAAGGCAACACTGGAGAAGATAATCGCCCAATTGAGCATCAGCCCCAGATATGGCGCAGTAAAGGGTTGGAAGAAAAAGGCTGCCAGCATCAATAATCCCGAAACTGCAGCAACAATTACAAACGTGCGCTGTTTCATGTCAGGACCCCGCTTAATTTCAACAAGGCTGCCAAGATCAAGGCAATCGCCAGGACTATCCTAAGCCAATTCATTGTTTTTGCCTGGTTTTGGTAAGCGCGTTTATTGACCTTACCGATTGAAGGTAAATAGTAATCTTCGCCCAATGTAACCACTGAGCCTGAAACAAAAAAAGCCGCCTGAGCGCCAAGCGAACCTGTGGCAGCTACTAAAGGTAGTTCTTTGCGGTCCGCCAAGTCGGTAAAAAGAATGTGTTCCGGTCTCATTGTTCCGGTCAGGATCATCCCACCGTTACCCTGGCGGGCGAGTTCGGGTAATAACCCAGCCATCCACCCAAAAGTGCTTACGCCGCTCAATTCGCTATGTTCAGACCGAAACAGTTCGCTTGCCATGGCATTTTCGTAAGCGTCATGCACTACCAGCTGACTGATACACGCCAACGCGCCATCCCCGCTGAAAGAACGAGTAGGCTGGTCGTTAAAGACCGAGCGGCTCAGCACAATTTGTTCAACGATCATGCTAATAGAATCACCCAAACCTGAATTCTGCCCCGAAAAACCCTCCCCCATTCCGATTAATAAAGCCTTACCTTCTTCGGAAGAGCGGTGCATGAGTGCTTCTATGCCGTCATAGGCAACCACATTCTCAATGGGTTCAGCAGGCGATCTTCGGTTGCTGAACCAAACCAATGCCATAATCAAAACTACCAGCCCGACTATTCCAGCTGAAATAAAGTCGTTGAGACTGAGGAGAGGCACTAGATAGACCTCCGAATCGGATAACTGAATACACACAAGTGGAGTCTATCTTGCAGAAAAAAAACCGAGCCATCAAGAACTTCAGTTTGCAGAATTTTCTTCGGAAAAAGGTTGGCGGAAGGCTCAATTTTCATAGACAAAGTATAGCATAATCGAGATGCGAGAATCGCTGCTAATGCACTTTGAGGCGCAAGATATCAAGAAAGAAAGAACGATCAGGATCCTTCCGTGTAAAGTTAATAAAAAGAAACGCCCTGTAGAGAGGGCGTTTCAAAATCGTTCAATGAGACTAACTATGGATCGAACGACCCAGCGCTGCTTCGGCAGCCTCCATGACCACCTCGGAAAGGGTAGGGTGGATATGCACCGAGTGGACAATTTCATCCACGGTCAGTTCGTTTGACTGAGCCAACACCAGTTCTGGCAGCAATTCCGAAACCTCGGGTCCAACCAGGGTGGCACCGAGCAGCTCTCCATATTTAGTGTCGATGATCACTTTCGCAAAACCGGTACCGGCACCTAAACCAAGCGCTTTTCCGTTCGCTATAAAGTTGAATCGACCAACCTTGACATCGAATCCAGCTTCTTTTGCCTGGGCTTCGGTGTAGCCAAAGGAAGCGACCTGTGGGTCAGAGAAGACAGCTCTTGGGATCATGCGGTAATCCAGTTTTCGCTCTTCGTGCCCGGCGATATTTTCGGCACAAACCTGACCCATAGCTGAAGCAGCGTGAGCAAGCAAAAGCTTACCGGTCAGGTCACCAATCGCCCAGATGCCAGGCACATTGGTCGCCATGCGCTCATCGATCTGAACAAAACCCCGTTTGTCCAGCGCGACGCCGGCTTCTTCAAGTCCGATACCCTGGGAATTGGGTTTGAAACCAATCGCCACCAGTGTGATTTCGGCTTCCACGCTAAACTCGCCATTTTCACTTTCCAACAAGACACTCGTACCCGTCTCGGTTTTGGTAACTGACTTCACCTTCGTGCCAGCGTGCACCTTGACTCCGCGTTTCTTAAAAGCCTTCGTCAGTTCTGCTGCTGCTTCTTCGTCTTCGTTTGGCAAAATATGGGGGAGCATTTCTACGATGGTAACATCCACACCATAACCACTCCAAATGGTGGCAAATTCGACACCAATCGCTCCACCGCCAATCACAACAGCCGTTTTTGGTAGTTTCTCGAGCATGATCGCGTGGACATAATCCAACAGTTTTTCTCCATCTGGCTCCATCCCGGGGATCACAGTCGCATGCGCGCCAGTTGCCAGGATAATGTCTTTGGCTTCGATTTCTTCTTCCCCACCAGCATTGAGCTCAACCTTTACTTTTCCTGCACCCGTCAGCCGGGCGTTGCCTTCGATCACTTCGATGTTATTTTTCTTCATCAAAAAGGCGACACCCTTGGTGAGGCGTTGGCTTGCCTGCCGGCTTCGCTTGAAAGCCGCTGAGTAATCCAGTTGCAGGTTTTCGAAACTAAAGCCATAATCATTTGCCTTCGTTAGTAAGGTGTGGGCAATTTCGGCATTGTGTAACAGAGCTTTAGAAGGGATACAGCCGACATTCAAACAAACCCCACCCAGCCATTGCTTATCAATAATCGCTGCTTTCAATCCCAACTGGGAAGCTCTGATTGCAGCAACATATCCACCTGGACCGGCCCCTACCACTACGACATCGAATTGTTTCATGTTTTCTCCTTTCCCGTTAAGGGAATTAATTTTTATGTGCATTGGCAGTAGCAATGCGATTGACTTCAGATTGAGGAGTTTTTTCTAATCTAAAGCGGTCAGTCCCAAGCTCATTCACAGATACTTTTGCACCGCTGAAACAAAGAATTCTATCCTTCATTCATTTCTCCTAATCATTTTTATCCGTGTTTCTTTCTGGATTTTGATCTAATTCACCTTTTCCTAATTGTTGTGAACGTGAATATGCAGCCCAAATGGCTCGTGAAATTGCGGTGCGAAATCCAGCTTTTTCCAGATAATACAATGCGGCAGCAGAGGTGCCACCTGGCGAAGTCACTTTATTTCTCAGGTCAGCTACATGGACCGATTGGCTCTCATAGTAATCGACAGATCCACGAATCGTTTCGATGACAAGTTTTTCAGCAACATGCCTGGAGAACCCCAAATGAACAGCTGCGTCCATAAATGCTTCCATGAAAAGGTAAACGTACATAGGGCCGGTACCGGAAACCGCGGTTGCCATATCCAGATAATATTCTTCATCCACCTGAACATTTTCTCCCAATGCTTGGAGCATGAGGAGTATCTTCCCCAAATGTTTTTCAGTAATAGCGTTGGAAGCGAACCAAACCGTGATCCCTTTGCCAATTTGACCCGGTGTGTTTGGCATAGTGCGAACAACTGCCTGATGTGCCAACCCGTTGGAAATCTTTTCAATCGTAGCACCAGCTATGATGCTGATAACCACAGCTTCCGATGGGATTACCCCTTTTAATTGGTTTAATACCTTGTCCAATACTTGTGGTTTTACCGAAAGCAAAACAACGTCTGCATTAGCTAAAACCTGAACATTTTGAGTGGAAGTATTGATACCATACTTGATCTGCAGTTCTTCACAACGTTCCTGACGTGGTTCTGAGGCATAAATATTCTCCGGAGAGGTTAGTTTTTGTCTGAGTAAACCAGCAATGATGGCTTCTCCCATTGTGCCTGCACCAATTATTGCGAATTTCGTTTGATTATTCATCTCTATTTTTTGCTGATAAAAGTGCCAGCTCTTAATTCAATAAAAGCCTGGCGTAATTCTTCTTGTGTATTCATGACGATCGGACCGCCCCAGGCTACAGGCTCGTGCAATGCTGGCGCGCTGGCAAGTATGAAACGCAAAGTTTCACCGGGGAGTGCGCTCACTTCAACCAGGTTTCCGTCTTTGAGTAGCAACGCGGTTTTCTCTGTAAAAATCTCGCCATCCACCATGGAATCGCCCAACAGAGTAAAAATAAACACGGTTTCATCTTCCTTAACCGGAATTTCGATGCTCTGACCTTCTTTCATGCTGACATCCAGCAGTGTTGCCTGGATGTGGTGTGGTGTGGCACCTTTGACATCCTCATAAGAGCCAGAAATGACCCTGACCGTAGCGCAGGATTCTTCCACAATCCCCACATCTTCCGGTCGAATGTTAAAGTATTTCGGTTCGGTCATTTTTTCAGCAGCTGGAAGGTTGAGCCATAGCTGCAGCCCAAGGAAGCGTTCGACATCCTGCGGCATTTCTTGATGTAAGATCCCTCGACCAGCGGTCATCCATTGGCTGGAACCCGGTGTGATCAGACCCTTGTTGCCCAAACTGTCTTCATGTGCCAGTTCGCCTTCCACCAGGTAGGTAATGGTCTCAATCCCGCGATGGGGATGCGTCGGGAAACCACGAATA
Organism: uncultured Anaerolineaceae bacterium; assembly: GCA_964507335.1. Lineage (GTDB taxonomy): Bacteria > Chloroflexota > Anaerolineae > Anaerolineales > Anaerolineaceae > Mesolinea. The sequence goes on from CAZDPK010000004.1 coordinate 22,339, forward strand.
TAATCCGGTGGATTTGTGGAATCAAACGAATCGAGCATTAAGAACGGGTCGAAATCATCAATTGTATTTCCGCCTAAAACCCGCGTCAGCTTAACGCCAGCACCATCCACCGCCGGAATTCCTCTGACAACACGGGCTATTGTTCTTGTTTTCATTTATCAAAACCTTTCAACTTTTCCGCTTCTTCAGATGGCAATCTTTACCCCCCCCCTCTACAGAAAGGGATTAAGGGGGCGAGTTCCTCTATTTATTGATATATCAATCAATATCCCATTTTACCAAGCAGTGATTCATCGTTATCGATGTATTCCTGCACCTTGATGACGCGGAAATTGTCTTTGTCGTCTCGAATATACACCATCTCGATGCCTGCGTTAATGATCATCCTTTTACACATGGAACAGGGATTGGCATTTTGTACGTAGTTGCCGTTATCCTTCAGGTCAATTCCAGACAAGTAGATAGAAGAGCCCAACATTCGTTCACGGGATGCACTGATGATTGCGTTGGCTTCCGCATGCACACTGCGGCAAAGTTCATAGCGCTCCCCCCGCGGTACGTTCAACTGTTCACGGATGCAAAAGCCCAGGTCAATGCAATTGTCTCTTCCACGTGGTGCGCCAACGTATCCAGTTGAAACGACCTCGTCGTTCTTCACGATCACAGCACCATATTGCTTGCGCAGGCAGGTGCCGCGCTGGCTGACAATCTCAGCAAGGTCAAGGTAATAATTAATTTTGTCTCTTCTTTCCATGCGATACCTTCCACGTGGGCATTGTTCTTATATCAAGATTTTACCGTGATTCAAGACCCTTTTCAAACCAGTAACAATAGCGTCCCAACCACAATCAACACCAAGCCGAGCAAGGCCTGGCGAGAGAGCTTTTCCTTGAAGAAGAGATATGAGAGCACCACGGTTACCACGATGCTGAGCTTATCAATCGGCGCGACGACGCTGGCCGGCCCATCCTGAAGTGCTTTGTAATAGCATAACCAAGAAGACCCGGTCGCTACTGCCGATAGGATGAGAAAAATCCAACTACGCTTGTCGATTGATTTGATAGTGTTTTGCTTTCGGGTGATGAAGACGATTGCCCAGGCCATGGCCAACACGACGATGGTCCGGATGGCCGTTCCAAGGTTGGATTCAACCCCCTCGATGCCTACTTTGCCGAGGATGGAGGTCAGGGCAGCGAATACAGCTGAACCAACCGCGTACAGTATCCACGCCGTACTGCTAACCTCAGGCGACGCTGTAGCGGTTGAAGTTGACTCCTCCTGGTCTGGTTCCAAAGGAGTTACCTCAGCCGGCTGGGCTTCCTTGGGCGCTTTCTTTTGAATCATCAGCCAGGTACCGATGCCAATTATCACCATGCTTAGCACTTTCAGCCAGGTGACGCTCTCATTCAGGAAAATGATAGCCAGCAGCATGGTCAGCACCAGGCTGGATTTGTCGATTGGGGTTACCTTGTTGACATCCCCGAGTTGCAAAGCCTTAAAATAAAACAACCACGATGCCCCGGTGCTCAATCCGGAAAGTACCAGGAACAGGAGACTCCTGGAGCTGATTTGGTTTATCTGCCCTTGCGAGCCAACCACAAAGACCATCAGCCACGCGAACATCAAGACAAACACAGTCCTTATGGCCGTCGCGACGTAAGAGTCAGTTTTCCTGATGCCAAATTTGGCCAGGATCGCGGTTATCCCCGCGAATAAGGCCGAAAGAAATGCTAACAAAATCCACATAATGCCTCCCAAAGCGATCCCACGCGCCCATTATTTTGCAACAGGCTCGTTCAATGGCTCAAAATTTATAATCCCTCATCTTCCACAAACTGGTAAAAAGCCTTTTCGGACTTCTGATCAGCGGGAGAAACAGTGCCGACTGGTGAAGCGTAAACCGTGAACTCTTCGTCGCTGTCCAGACCGAACAGGGAGTCGGACACTGCCATATCGAAAGCGGCGATGGCGCAGGTCCCCAGCCCCAGCGCAGCGCAAGCCAGATAAAGGTTCTGACCGATGTGCCCAGCATCGATCAGTGCCACCCGGTGCGCCCAAATGCCATAGCGCCATTCGCAGCGGTAGGGCAAGAAACTCCAATAAAAAATCACGCCTGCTTTCGCTGCCCAACTCTGCTTTTCAAGAGAGTCAGAGATCGCAGCTGGCAGATTATCAACCGGATGCAGGAATTCGAGTTGATGACCCAAAGGCAGATAGTGATACGCTCCAGGCTGTAAGCCTTGAACATTCTGTACCAACAAATAGGTTTCAAAACCATGTCGCGCACCGCCGGAAGGTACCGTGCGCAGAGTGGCGTAAGCTTTGCCTCTGATATCCTTGATCCCTTGTGTTGCCCAGAG